>DASRZD010000495.1:0-25533 GCA_035686805.1 Armatimonadota bacterium | reverse complement strand
CGCCCCCGGTAGGACTTGAACCTACGCTTCGGGCTCCGGAGGCCCGCGCTCTATCCCCTGAGCTACGGGGGCACACGAATATGATACCAGATCGAGGGCTGGTCGTCAATGCAGTGAACAGTGAACAGTAAACGGTGAACCAGTGGCTATGGTTTTCCCATCGGCCGTTCGATCTGTTTCAATCCATGCTCGAATTGCTCGCGCGGGAGCATTATTCGCCGCCCGCACTTGAGGCATTTCAGCCCGATGTCCGCCCCCACCCTGGTTACTTCCCAGTCATGGCTGCCGCAGGGATGTATCTTTCGCATGTGAGCAGTATCGCCAACGGATACCGGCACAGGACTCATTGGCCGCACCTCTCTCGAAGATATGTCACCAGTGATTCCATTTCCTCCGGCATGGGTGCCGTAAACGCCATTTGCTCCCCGGTACGAGGATGCTCGAAGCTCAGGGAATAGGCATGAAGTGCCTGGCCATGAAGCTCGTCTATCAGCCGATTGACGTCTGCCATGAACTCCCTGCGTCCTACCTTAAGCCGCCTGCCGCCGGAATAGACGGGATCCCCCACGATCGGATGACCGGCATAGGCAGCATGAACCCTCACCTGATGCGTGCGACCGGTTCGCAGGCCGGCCTCGATGAGAGTCATCGGCCCGAAGCGCTCCAGGACTCGGAGGTCGGTCAGGGCGACCCTCGATCTGTAAGCCGGGGATTCGATAACAGCCATCTTCTTTCGATCAACCGGATGGCGGCCGATTGGAGCGTCCACGACGGCCAGCTCGAACCTCGGATTGCCCCAGACGAGGGCGAGGTACTTCCGTTCTGCGGTTCGCGCCTGAATCTGCTTTTGGAGCGAGTGATGGGCCGCGTCGTTCTTTGCCACCACTATCAGGCCGGAGGTATCCTTGTCCAGGCGGTGGACAATTCCGGGTCTCTCGACGCCGCCGACCGCCGCCAGCTTACAATGGGCGATTAAGGCGTTTACAAGCGTCCCTGAGGCCGCTCCCGGCGCAGGATGGACCACCATGCCCTTTGGCTTGTTGATGACCAGGAAATCGTCGTCTTCATAGACTATATCGAGCGGAAGCTCCTCGGCAATGATGTCAGCCGGCTTCGGAGGCGGAACCGAGTACCAGATCATGTCGCCGGGCTTGACCTTATGGGACGGCCGAACCGTAGAGCCGTTGACAGTTACGCAGCCATCTTCGATGAGGCGCTGGAGCGCAGACCGGCTGATCCGACTGTGTGAGGCGAGATAGGAATCCAGGCGCTCGCCTTCATCAGCGGGGGAGACGACCAACTCGGGCATGAGGCCTCCCTTTGGGTGATGGGTGAACTGCCGGTCTGCGAAGCTTGACTATGATGAGCGACAGGAATATCGCAAAGCCAATGATACTGACGATCTGGGCCTGGGTGACGCCGGCGAAGACGACTTCGGCAGTCACTCCTTTCCTCAGGAACTCGACGAGGAATCTGTAGACCGAGTACATCACCAGATAGCTGTAGAAAACCTGGCCCGTGAATCGGCGCTTCCTCGTGATCATGACCAGGCCGAGGTAGATCAATATGTTGGCCAGGCTGCCGTAGATCTGCGTCGGATGACTCGGAAGAGTCAAGCCTCCGTCTTCATGGAATCGCACTGCCCACGGGAGATGGGTCGGGATTCCGTAGCAGCAGCCATTCAGCAGGCAGCCGACCCTAGTTATGGCGTAGGCGATCGCCAGGCCGGGCGCGAGGAGGTCCACCATCTCCAGGAATGGGATCTTCTTCCGCCTGGTATACAGGTAGGCGATCCCTATGGCGCCGATCAGGCCCCCATGGAACGAAAGTCCGCGAAGCCCTCCCGACGGCGACAGGATACTGCTCCAGAGGTTGAGAATGGCCGAAGGGTCACTCAGATAGTAGCGCAAGTCCAGGAGTATGGACGTCAGATGCGCGCTCAATACGCCGCCAAGGACGGCATAGATCACGAGGTCAATGACATGCTCGGACTTGATGTCCGTCCGCCGGGCGGCCCTCACCGTTCGCCACAGCCCGACGACGATGGCTATCCAAAGCGTCAGACCGTATGCCCTGATCGGAACCGGGCCTATGTAAAAAAGGATCGAGCGCATGGATCAGCCTTTCTGCTTCACCGGTGTTCGGCGTCCTTCACAGAAGATAAGATAGTATGCCAGAAGGACAATCCCGATCGTGATCGCCGAGTCGGCCACATTGAATACGGGCCAGACTCGGAGGTCAATGAAATCAATGACATAGTGGAATCGGATGCGGTCAATCAGATTCCCGACCGCTCCTCCCAACTGCAATGCCAGGGCCGCCCCGACGATTGCGGGAAGGGCGATTCGCCGCCGAACAATCACTACGATCGCAAGACATACCGCAATGGTGATGACCGTCAGCATGCCCGCCCATGATTGGAACAGGCCGAAAGCGCCGCCCCGATTGCCGACGGTCGTCAGGTAGACGACGCCGTCCAGCACAGGAATAGAGGAGCCAAACGGGAGTCGGTGGATGACTGCGAATTTGCTGACCTGATCAAGAAGAATGACGGCAAGTGCGATTAAGTACAAGTATCTAGCTTTCACCTGCCCTCGATTATGTCCTGGCATTCGACGCAATAGATGGCGTGGGGAATGGCGTCCAGCCTTTCCTTTGGAATATCACGCCCGCAACGGTCACATTGGCCGTATGTGCCCCGGTCAATTTTCCCAATCGCTTCGTCAATACGGCCGATGATCTCACGCCAGCTATCCCTTATGGCCAAATCCTTCTCTCTTTCGTATGTCTCGCTGCCGGTATCGGCGGGATGCTGATCGTAGTCGGCGAGTTCGCTGCTCCCGCCGGTATCCGCGTAACTGATGTCCTGCTCGATGTACTCTATTTCCTTGTGAAGACGCTCTCGCTCCTTGCGAAGCATCTTCCGGTATTTCTCTGGATCGAGTTTCCGCATAGTTTCCTCCGCTGTCCCGATTTCTCGGGGCAGGATGGTCCCGACGGATCGGGACAGGATACTCTAGTATACCTCTGTTACGACCTCAGTGCAACGGGCACAAAGCGACGGGTGGACTGCATGCCGGCCGACCGTTGGCAGCACAAGCCAGCATCTCTCACATCTCTCCCCTTCGGCGGGCCCGACCGAAACCTTCAGCGGCTTACCCTCCTCGCCTTTTTCGAGCTTCACCTGCGAGACGATGAATATCGAGGCAAGCTGATCGGCATAGGGCAACAGGAAATCATGCAGGTTCGGCGGCGCAATGAGGGTCACCCCCGCCTCGAGAGGCTTGCCGATCACCTCGGTCTGCCTTGCCTGTTCCAGCGCCTGATTGACTTCCTCACGGACTTCGAGAATCCGCTTCCAGCGATTATTCAGGTCGGCGTCAACGAAGGCTTTATTGACCTTCGGGAAATCCGCGAGCTGCGGACTGAGCGCCTTATCCGTTCCAGGCACGTAACCCCACACCTCCTCAGCAGTATAGCTGAGGATCGGCGTCATGATGAGAACTATCGCCCTCAGGATCTCGTACATCGCCGTCTGAGCCGATCGCCGCTCGACCGATTTCGGCACGGAGGCATAGAGCCTGTCCTTCAAGACATCCAGGTAAAACGCGCTCAATTGGACCGACGCGAAATCATGGACCGCATGGAATACCTTGTGGAACTCATAGGCCTCATAGCCTGCGGTCACGTCCCTGACGAGCATTTGCAGTTGATGGAGCGCCCAGCGATCGATCTCCGTCATTTCCGCGTAGGGTACTGAATCAGCGGGCGGATCGAAGTCATACAGATTGGCCAGGAGGAAGCGGTAGGTATTACGAATCCGCCGGTATGCATCCCTTATTCGGGTGAGAATCTCCTCACCCAGGCGCACGTCCTCCAGGTAATCCGTCGAAGACACCCAGAGACGTAGTACATCCGCGCCGTCCTTGCCGATGATATCCTGCGGAGGAATCACGTTGCCCAGGGACTTGGCCATCGCCCGCCCTTGCTCATCCAGCATCCATCCGCTGGTGATGCACTCCCTGAACGGCGATTCGCCCTTAGTGCCAATGCCGATAACCAATGACTTATTGAACCACCCGCGATGCTGGTCCGAGCCCTCAAGATATACATCCGAGGGATAATGAAGCTCGGACCGATTCTCCAGAACCGCTCGCGAGGATGAGCCGGAATCGAACCAGACGTCCAGAATGTCGGTCTCCTTCGTGAACTCCGAGCCGCCGCACGGGCACTTGAAGCCGGGCGGGAGTATCTCCGCCGCCTCTTTTTCGAACCAGGCGTCCGAGCCCTCGGCGAACACGAGGTCATAGACGGCATCCAATGAATCTTTGGTCATGATCTCGGCGTTGCACGTGGCGCAGTAGAAGACCGGTATTCCCACGCCCCATGTCCTCTGGCGCGAGAGGCACCAGTCCGGCGAATTGGCGATCATGCTGGTGATTCGGTTGATGCTCTCGGGCGGAAACCATTTCACGCCCTCGATGGCATCCAGGATGCGCTGCCGGAGGCCCTGGTGATCCATCGCAAGAAACCATTGGACGGTCGTTCGGAATATCACCGGACCGCGGCATCGCCAGCAATGGGGATAGCTGTGCTCGATAGTGTTTTGGGCGAGGAGATTCCCCCGGCGATCCAGCCCCTCGATGATCGCCTTGTCCCCCTCCCTGATGCTCAGACCCTCGAACTGGCCCGCCTCGGCGGTGAAGTGACCCGAGGCGTCAACAGGGTTCAGGATCGGCAGTCCGTAGGCCTGTCCGGTGGCAAAGTCCTCGCGGCCATGACCGGGCGCAGTATGCACGACGCCCGTGCCTTCGGTGAGGGTGACGTAATCAGCAAGGACCACTATCGAATCGCGGCCGAAGATCGGGTGAGCGAAGACCTCACCTTCGAGATCCCTGCCCTTCAGGGATCCTGTGATCTGGTACTCCGTGACGCCGACCGCCTCGAACGTCTGCTTCACCAAGTCCTCGGCGAGTATGTAGTACGCGTCGCCTGCCCTCACGATGACGTAGGTATAGTCGGGATGGACCGCCAGCGCCACGTTCGCCGGAATCGTCCACGGGGTGGTCGTCCAGATGATGGCGAAGACCTTGTCAGCCGGGAGGTCGGAGAAGAGGCCCTTGGGATCGGATTTCAGCGGAAATCGGACGTAGATGGACGGCGAGACGTGCGGCCGATACTCGATCTCCGCCTCGGCGAGGGCGGTCTCGCAGACCGGGCACCAGAGGATTGGCTTCAGGCCTCGGTAGATGTACCCCGCCAGCGCCAGTTCGGCGAATACCTTGACGATGGTGGCCTCGTACTCCGTGGACATCGTGAGATAGGGATGATCCCAGTCCCCCCGAACCCCGATCCGCTTGAACTCCTCGCATTGGATGCCGACCCACTCGGCCGCATACTCGCGGCATCGGCGGCGAAGCTCCAGGCGCTCAGCCTTCCTGCCGGCCTTGCGGAACTCCTTCTGAACTTCCACCTCGATGGGCATGCCGTGATTATCCCAGCCGGGGACATACGGCGATCGGAAGCCGGCCATGGTCTTGTACTTGACGATGAAGTCCTTGAGCGTCTTGTTCAGCGCATGGCCCATGTGGATATGGCCGTTCGAGTACGGTGGGCCGTCGTGAAGGATGAAGTTGCCGGCCGGGGAAGGCTTAGCCAAAGACTCCTGATAGAGGTCCTTCTCCTCCCACACGCGCTCGATCTCCGGCTCGCGCTTGGGAAGCTCGGCCCGCATGCGGAAGTCGGTCTTCGGCAGATTGAGCGTGTCACTGTACTTCATAGCCTGGATATGAAATCCTTCAGCGCCTCGTCCCACGGGCGAATGTTGTCCCGGCCCTGGAGTTCGAGCGCATAGTGCCTGAGCACGCTGAGTTTTGGCCGTCTCGTGGGAGTCGGCCATTCCTCGGCTTTGATCGGCAGGACTGTGACTTCGGTCACCCCCGCCAATTCCAGGACCTTCTTCGCGAACTCATACCATGAGCACGAGCCCTTGTTCGTGACGTGGTAAGTCCCATATAGCGGCATGGTGATGATATCGCGAATCGCACCAGCGAGGTCGGCTGTGAAAGTCGGACTCCCGATCTGGTCCGCGACTACTTTCAGCTCCTTGTGGGTCTTCGCGGCATTCAGTATCGTCAACGGGAAATTCTTCCCATGTTCACCGTATAGCCATGCAGTTCGCACGATGTAGTGCGCCGGGCACAGCGCCCGCACGTGCGACTCCCCTGCTAGTTTGGATGCGCCGTAATGGCCAAGGGGATGGGCGGCGTCGTACTCCGTATACGGCTCGCCCTTTTCGCCGTCGAAGACGAAGTCGGTGCTGATATACAACATCGCCGTGTCGCACACCAGGCAGGCGGCCGCAACGTTCCATGTACCGAGCGCATTGACCCGGTATGCTCTATCCGGGTCGCGCTCGCAGCCGTCAACGTCCGTGTATGCGGCGGAATGGATCACCAGATCGGGCTCAGCGGCGTCAATCTCCGCCAGCACCTGCCCGGTGTCGGTGATGTCCAGGAACTTCACGTCCCCCATTACGTCGGTCAGGGCCAACTCATGGTCCGGCGCGAGGGCCTTCTGCAAATCAGTTCCAAGCATGCCGGCCGCGCCGGTGATAAAGATTTTCAAAGCTCACACCTCAAATCATGCGAAAACCCCTGCAGAACAGGGGTCTTCCAAAGGGTAACAGGATTATAGCCGGAAAGCAAGTCAGCGTCAAGCAGATCACATCCCCGGGAGCGTGAACAGACCGGTGCCTCCGGTGCGATCTGACTTGATGGCGAATGACTTGTCTATCCCATATTTGGTGCAGACTGCTCCCAGTTCCCGATCTGCCGCGTCCAGCTTGTCGTCTATGCTGGCGGACTTGCCCTTGCTGGTCATGAGCGAGCCCAGTTGCATTTTGGCGAGCATCTGATTGGCGGCCGACACCTGGACGATCACATCTCTGAGGGCCTCATAGTACAAGCCTGCGAGTGTTGCACATTGATCGGGAGCCTGCACGGATAGGAAATACCGAGCCAGGGCTTGCCAATCGCGATTGAGCTGATCTATTGCCTTCGTGAATTCAGCCGGAGTATCCAACTCGGACACATTACTATCAGGGTCCATCATCTTGAAGACCTTGTCGTACTGCTGCTGAGTTGCCTGCGGAAGCAGGTTCAGGAGTACTTCGGTCTCCTTCAACTGGAGGTTCTCCCTTGCCCGATCTACTTTCTTTAGGTGCTCCAGGTACGCGACGACCTCGGGCGGAGGCGGCGGCTTCTGGGGTAGAGGCGGCTTTTCAACGTCCGTATTCAAGACATTCGGCTGAGGCTGGTTCGGCGGGGCGGGAGCACGCAGGACGGGCGTTTGCTGGGGGTTCGGCAGGGGCGGGGCCTGGGTGACCTTAGAGCCCCGGGCGAAGTACGCCAATGCGGCTGCGAGGGCTATGACCACCACGGCGGCAATCACCGCCCACATGGCAGTCTTGCTCTTCGGCGGAGGCGCTGCCGGAGTCTCCGATCGTGCCGAAACAGGCTGTCCGCAGGATAGACAGAACTTCGATTCCGCTGGGATCTCATTGCCGCATTTAGTGCATTTCATAGTAACCTGAGTATACCATCGGAAGGCGAGGTAGTCAAACAAAGGCGATGGCAGGAAGACTTGGGGGCTATGCCGGCGGCGGACAAAGCCTGAGAATTGGCTGGCGTACTCTGTCCAATTGGTTGCGAACCAAATCGATGGCCTCTATAGGCGTTGGAATGACACACTGGTACCTAGCACCCCAGCAATCATCCTTCATCCCGCGATAATACCGCTGAAGGGGTCTTAACTCTGGCATCCTGAAGAACCCGTCGATCTCGTCATGGCTATCACCAACAGACAGACCTCGGCTGGCACGGAAATACTTCACATAGTGAAGCGCCGTATAGAAGGCAACGGTCACCGCCCAATCGGCATAGGCCAATGGATTTTCGTTGATTAGCTGTTCGGCAAGATCCTGATTGTGTCTAGCTTGAGTCAAGTGCTCACCAGCCGATGGCACGACTATGCTCCTCTCGGCCTATGGAAAAGGCACTGCCAACCTTCCGATTCCAACTCGCCCTCAATAGCTGGCGAATGCACTCTTACGGAGAAGTCAAACTCAGAAGACGGGCACCTATCCATAAACGCCATTTCTGCATCATAGACTGCATTCCTCTGTACATGGTCCTTGACTGCTAGCATGGTCGTAACGTGGATTGTTCGATTTATGATAGCGGTCCAGACTGCAACGACCAATGGCAGAACTCGTATAGCTCCGACAAAGCTTGAATACGCTTCATAATTGCTCCAGAGGCTGGCGAATGAGAGACTCAGCGCCGACAATGCCTGCCGCAGGTCTCCTTGCTCGGTCTGCAGCGCGTCGACCACATCCTGGAGATGAGTTGTCTGTTCCCAATTCGTAGTAGAGCACTCGGGCCGAAAAGGGCAGCTTGGCAAGGAAATAACGTTCATCAAGCCTTGCATCCCGGCGAACGGGATGTCCAGCGGTTTGTCAAGCACTTTAGGCTGCATTGTCATCATTCGTCTCCTGTCGCACCACAAAAGTGCTAGCTATGTCAGCACAATGCTTAAGCGAACGGACGAGCAGTTTACCTGCCCATGTTTGCTTTGCAGACACCAATATGTCAACATGAATACCTTCATCTCCGGCCAGATAGACCCTGACATTCTCAAGGCCACTTGGCGACTCACTAAAACCCAAGCTAAGACCGTCTATATGCACAGATCCTAGTTTGCTTTCACCTTGTGCGCCTAAGGTACCAGGCGTCGGGATAGGTAAGGGGATCGCAGACATAAACTGGGGTCGATCAAAGTGAAAGGATGCTGTATAGCTTGTCGCCACTTGCCCATGCCCCAGTGACATGATATCCTGCATAATGGTCTCGACGGTTTCATTTGACAGAGCTGAACTGGTTCTCGGTCCCTCCCCAGCCGATCGGTAACCAAGCTGGAACTGTACCATCACTTTGTTAGTTTTCTTCTGAAACATGATTATGACGTCCGACTCAGTTTCATCACCTTGCGTAAGCAAACCGAATACGTCCACGGTGGGCGAGGCGCCTGCGACAGTCTTCATTTTCTTAAACTGATGTGCAGTGCAGGGAACACTTGCAGTCAAAGCAAGGCGATAGCAATCACTGGCCTTCAAGTTAGGCAGTGCAAGCGCTGGTGTATCTTCATTCTTATTCCTGGACGTAGGCATGATGAAAAAGGCAATTGCGTGTCGCGATTTCTATACTATACCCTCACCCCATGCTTGTCAAGCAGATGGCGGTGCTATCTATGATCTTCGGGCGGCGACGAGGGAGTTCATGTAGAATGACGATGTGATCTTGTCTACAGCCACTCCGCCCCGGGATGCCGAGGAATGGATAAAGAGCCCATTGCCCATATAGATGCCGGCGTGATCAATTGCCCCACCCTTGCAGGCAAAGTAGAGCCTGTCGCCGGGCTGAAGCTCATTCCACCGGATCGCTGTGCCGGTCTGAGCCTGGTCTCGTGCGACTCTCGGCAGGCTGACGCCATTGCTGGCGAAGACCGCCTTCACGAAGCCGGAGCAGTCTAATCCGCCGAACGAATACCCGCCCCAGCGATAGGGTATGCCCAGATACTTGAGAGCCGTCTGTACGACGTGGCTGCCGACCCCACTCGGCTTCCCGGGCTGGCTAAGCACCTGGTACTCGAGCAGGCTGACCTTCGACTGCTCGATCCATGCGGTGCTGGAATCAATCATCAGCACGCCGTACCAACTGCCGTACGTGCCCAATATGGCGAGATAGGTATCCTTGGGGCAGGTAAAGTATATGCGGCCCTTGCTGGAGGGATATGAGCGGATGGAAGCCTTGGAGGCGGTGACTACCCCCACCCTGCCGATTGGGACTTCCTTAGCCTGTTTGGCGGCGGTCGTCTGGGTGGTGTACTTCTTCTCGCTCCCGGCTTTGGTGGCGCCCAGGGTCTCGTGCTTCAGCTCGAGATCGCCCTTGGCCTTCTCCTTGGGCGCGTCGAGGGGAATGGTGAGCGTCGAGTCGGAAAAACATGCGCTCGATAGTGCAAGCGTCATCAAGGCTGCGAGTATGATTGCTGACTTTCGCAATATGCTGAAACCCCCGGTCATCTGGAGACTTTAGACTTCGGACTCTAGCGGCTGATGATCCGGTCCGCCCTAAAGTCTGGAGTCTGATCGCTAAGGTCTTTTCCTATCCCGATTATCGGCAGGTTGGCGCTCACAACTGAAGGCAATACGGTCAAAGTACCTGGTCCCCGCCTAATGACAGGGACCAGGCTGCCAAAACCTTAGCGCTTCGAGAACTGGAATCCGCGACGTGCACGCTTCCGGCCGTACTTCTTCCGCTCCTTCACTCGGGGATCTCTGGTGAGATATCCCTGCCTGCGGAGCGTGGGACGAAGCTCGGGGTCGGCGAGGATGATGGCCTTCGATATGCCATGCCGGATTGCGCCCGCCTGGCCGGAAATCCCGCCGCCGGATGCGACTACCAAAACGTCGAACTTCCCGACCGCCTCCACGACTTCGAGAGGCTGTCGGATGATCATTTCGAGCGTCTTTCGACCAAGATACTCGGCCGCGGACTTCTCATTGATGGTAATACTGCCCGTGCCGGGTGTCAGCCATACCTTAGCGGTCGCATTCTTCCTATGGCCGGTTGCGTAATATTTTGCCGTCTCTGCCAAAATGCAATGTCCTCCTAAATCTCCAGGGCCTCAGGGTTCTGAGCCTCATGCGGATGCTCTGCGCCCTTGTAGACCTTCAACTTCTTCAACATCAGCGCGCCGAGGGTGTTGTGGGGCAGCATGCCCTTCACAACCCGGGTGATAAGCTTGTCGGGCGTCTTCGAGAGCATGTCTCCATAGGTGGTTGACCTGATCCCGCCGGGGTACAAGGTATGCCAGTATATCTTCTCCAACGGCTTGTTGCGACCGGTGAGAACCACTTTCTCCGCGTTGATGATAACCACATGGTCGCCGGTGTCCATATGCGGCGTGAAGATGGGTTTGTGCTTGCCGCGCAGTATCTTTGCAACCTGCGAGGCCAGCCGTCCCAGCGACTTGCCGGATGCGTCCACCACATACCACTTTCTGGTTATATCCTTCGGTTTGGCCGTGTATGTTCTCATTGCAGTCTCCTCAACATTCTACTTTTGTCAGGAACAATCCTTGCGGCGGTGCGCTCACACCTGCCGCCCGGCGATCACATGCTTTCAATATCTCGGCCATCTCGGCGACTTCGCGCTTCCCCCGGCCAATCTCGACCAGGGTGCCGACCATGGTTCGAACCATCCCTCGAAGGAAGCCGTCCGCCCTTATGGTCACGCACACGGAGTCCTTCTTCGTGCGAATCCTAAAGTCAAAGATCTCTCTTATGGTGCTGCCGCCCGGCTTATCAGGCATCCCGAACGAAGCGAAGTCATGCTTCCCAGCCATGCCCTCGGATGCCGCCTGCATCAAGCCCAGGTCCAGCGGCTTAGCCACATGCCACGCGTACCTACCCAGGATCGCCGATGGGGTCTCCCGGTTCAGAATCACGTACTCATAGGTCCGCGACTTCGCCGAATACCTGGCATGGAACTTCCCGGGCGCTTCCTCCGCACTCTTGATTCTGATCGTCTTCGGCAGCAGCCCGTTCATCGCGGGCGGAATCCGATCCGTCGGAAACCTCTCGGGCGACTGGAAGCTGATAACTTGCCCGGTGGCATGAACGCCTGCATCCGTTCGCCCTGCCCCGATTACTTTGACTATATCCTGTTTGAAAAGGTTCGTCAGGGCTCTTTCGAGCTCTCCCTGGATCGTCACTCTGGACGGCTGCCGTTGAAAGCCATAAAAATCAGTGCCGTCGTACTCTATTACCGCCTTGATGATAGGCACGGCCGACTAGTCCGAGACCAGTTCGATCTTGACCATGGGAGCGGCGTCACCTCGGCGGAAGCCGATCTTAGTCATTCGGGTGTAACCCCCCGGCCTCTCAGTATATTTCGGCGCAACGTCGTCGAACAGGACCTTCACCATGTCCTCGTCGTTCAACCATCGGCGTGCCTGCCGTCGTGAATGGAGATCGTTCGTCTTCGCGATTGTGATCACTTTCTCGGTGACGCTCCTGATCTCTTTCGCCCGAGTCTCCGTCGTCTGTATCTCTCCGTGCTTGATGAGGGCACGCAGCAACCCCTTCAGCAGAGCCCTTCTCTGGTCACTTGGCAGGCCGAATTTCCGTCCCGCTACTCTATGTCGCATGTCAGATAACCTCCTGCTCGGTCTCCGCCTCTACAGGCTCCTCGATCTCTGCCTCAACAGCGCCCTCGCCGCCTTCTTCCTCTTCTTCGTCTCCCATGTCTTCGAAGTCTTCACTAAGGCCAATATCACCGATCCGCTTGAGGCTTAGGCCGAGCTGCGCGAGCTTCTCCCTGACCTCGGTGAGCGACTTCTTGCCGAAGTTGCGGATGTTCATCAGATCCTGCTCGCTGTGTTGAACCAGCTCGCCGATCGTGAGTATGTTGGCCTTCTTCAGGCAGTTATACGTTCGAACTGAGAAATCCAGCTCCTCGATCCTGGCATCCGGGGCTCGCAGCTCGATGTCCTTGCTGCGCTCCATTTCCTCCTCGAACTCCAGGAGACCTCTGCCCTTGAAATCAACGAACAGCTTGATCAGCTTGTCCAAGGTCCTGGCCGCCTCGCTGATGGCATCGCCCGGCTTCATGCTTCCATTCGTCTGAACTTCCAGCACCAGCCGCTCGTAGTCCGTCTTATGCCCAACTCTCGTCGGCTCGACGATGAAGTTCGCCTTCGTGACGGGAGTGAACACAGCCCCGACCGGAATCACACCTATGGTGGGCTTCACCTTCTCCTGCTGCTCAGGGAGGACATATCCCCTGCCCATCTCGACCGTCATCTCCATGGACAATCGAGCGGTCTCATCGCTTACGGTCGCAATGTGGAGTTCCGGATTGACGACTTCCACGTCGGCGGGAGTGCGAACATCGGCGCCGGTGACCTCCCCCGCCCCTTCGACGTCAATCCAGACCGTCTTCGGCTCGAGCTTGGCCATGCCGTCACGGTCAATCTTGACGTGCAAGTTCTTCAGGTTCAGAAGAAGCTCGGTCGTGTCTTCCTTGACCCCCGGTATGGTCGAGAATTCGTGAAGCACGCCCTCGATTTTCACCGAGGTGATGGCAGCCCCGGGGATAGAGGACAACAGCACCCGCCTGAGGGCATTGCCCAGCGTAATGCCGAGTCCCTTTTCCAAGGGCTCCATGACGAACTTCCCGTATGAATCATCTTCAGCTATCGTATCAATGCGCGGTGTTATTTGTTCCATGGTTTTCTCCGTTCCAGGAAGGCAGCGGTCACCTGGAATGATTGCTATTAGTGTCTCGAGTAGAACTCGACGATCAGTGTCTCATCAACCTGTGTATCAATCTCATCGCGGGCGGGCGTATGCTCTACTGTGCCGATCCGCTTCTCTGCATTGATGCTAAGCCACGACGGCACTCGGCCGCCGGCTGCACCTTCCAGCGCTTCCATGATCGGAGGCAGGTTCTTGCTTGTGTCCCTGACTTCGATGGTGTCGCCAGGCCTCACCAGGTACGAAGCAGTATTCACTTTCCGACCCTTCACCTGGAAATGGCCATGGCTTACCAGCTCTCTAGCCTGGGCGCGCGACGATGCAAACCCCAGCCGATACACGATGTTGTCCAGCCTGGACTCCAGCAGTTGGAGCAGGGTTTCGCCGGTGACGCCTCGTCTGCGCATCGCTTCGGCCAGGTACCGCCTGAACTGCCGCTCCCGAACGCCGTAGATCCTCCGCAGCTTCTGTTTTTCCCGAAGCTGGACGCCGTATTCTTTGATCTTGCGGGTGACCGCTTGGCCGTGCTGACCGGGCGGATACGCTCTCCGCTCGACGGCGCACTTTCGCGAGTAGCAGCGATCACCTTTCAGGTAAAGCTTGCCACCTTCACGACGGCACAATCTGCACACTGCCCCTGCACTAACAGCCATAGTTCCTTATTCTCCTAGACTCTTCGTCTCTTTGGCGGACGGCAGCCGTTATGTGGAATCGGCGTGACGTCTCGTATGGAAGCAATATCCAGACCCACGGCCTGGAGTGCTCTGATTGCGGTCTCTCTGCCTGATCCAGGACCTTTTACATACACATCCACACGTTTCAACCCATGTTCTGAGGCTTTGCGGGCGGCAGCTTCCGAAGCCAACTGGGCCGCGAATGGCGTACCCTTCTTCGTCCCCTTGAAGCCGACAGTGCCGCAACTCGCCCAGGAGATCACTTCACCTTTCCCGTCGGCAATAGACACGATTGTGTTATTGAACGTAGACTGGATATGGGCGATCCCATGGGCTATGTTCCTTTTCTCTTTCGGCTTTGCTTTTTCCGACGTTGCCTTTCTAGCCAAACCAGGGATACCTCCTTATTTCTTCCTTCTTATGCCTACTGTGCGCCTCGGGCCCTTGCGAGTCCTCGCGTTCGTGCTGGTCCTCTGACCTCGCACGGGCAGGCCGCGGCGGTGTCTCATACCTCGGTAGGAGCCGATCTCTATGAGGCGCCGAATATTCATGGCCACCTGACGCCTCAGATCGCCTTCCACCCGGTACTCGCGCTCGATCACCTCGCGAAGCTTACCGATCTCCGAGTCGGTGAGGTCGCGGATGCGCGTGCTGGGGTCAAGCCCCGTCATCCCCAGTATCTTCTGTGAACTCGATATTCCGAGCCCATAGACATACGTGAGGGCTACATCCACTCTTTTGTCTCGTGGGAGGTCAACTCCCGCTATTCTTGCCAAGTCCTACACCTCCGCTTAGCCTTGTCTCTGCTTGTGCTTAGGATTCTTGCAGATAACCCTTACCACGCCTTCACGGCGGATAATTTTGCACTTGTCACACATCTTTTTTACTGACGCTCTTACTTTCACCTTGCCTCCTCTGCCAATGAAGGCATGCTCGCTTGGCCCGATATCGGGCCCAAAGATATATTATACCTGAAACCTGCTTCTCATTTCAAGCCCGCCCGCTCTCACGGCATGGTTTCACCTGGTCGGAGGGTCAGAATATCCGGCCCATCTTTCCGAATTGCCACCGTATGCTCGAAATGCGCCGAGAGACGTCTATCTTTGGTCACGATAGTCCATCCGTCGGCCAGGGTCTCGATCTGCGACCTGCCTGCATTCAACATCGGCTCAATGGCCAATGTCATGCCTTCCTCCAGGTCAGGACCTCTCCCGGCTTTGCCGAAGTTCGGGACTTGCGGCTCCTCGTGCATCTCGCGGCCGATTCCGTGACCCACCAGGTCTCGAACTACCGAGTATCCGCGGCTTTCGGCGTACACCTGGATGGCATGAGAAACGTCACCCAGCCGATTGCCGACTCGGGCCATCCTGATCCCTGCGAAGAGAGCGCCTCTCGTGTCGCGGATCAGCCTCTGCGCCTCCCGAGATACTTCGCCGACCGGCAACGTGATTGCCGAATCCCCATGATACCCGTCCACGACCGCTCCGAGATCAATGCCGACTATGTCACCTTCCTCCAGAACCCTCACGCCGGGGATTCCATGGACGACTTCCTCATTGATCGAGAGGCAAGTCGCACTCGGATATCCCCTGTATCCCTTGAAGGATGGGATGGCCTCATGCCGCGCCAGGATCTCGTCCGCCAATCTGTCAAGGTCTGCAGTCGTCGTCTTGCCGGGAACTATGCTCTCGGCCATTTCGGCCAACGCAACGGCGACGATCTGCCCGGCTGCCCTCATCGTCTCGATCTCTATATCCGATTTGAGTATGATCATGAGGCCCTCAAGCCCCGGCAGCCGCGTTATGTTAAGCTGTCTAGAGTTCTGCTAACCCTCTCGAATACTTCTTCCACCGAGCCCACGGCCGGAATACGCTTCAGGATGCCGGCCCGGTCATAATACCCGACCAGTGGCTCGGTCTGGTCTTTATAAACCTGGAGCCTGCGCCGAATAGCCTCCGGCTGATCATCGGCCCGAGTGATAAGCTCCTCACCGCACTGCTCGCAGGTCGCCCCCGAGGCAGCGGTGTGAATCGCCCCGCACTTCGCGCAAAGCTTACGCCCACCGAGTCGCCGGACGACTTCGTCCTCGTCTACTTCCAGGTTCACGACGGCATCGAGCCTCTGATTCCGTTCCGCCAGGGCTTTGTCCAGCGCCTCGGCCTGGACGACGGTCCTGGGAAATCCGTCGAGCAGGAAGCCGTTCTTCGTATCCGGCTGGTCAATCCGCTCGGCGGCGATGCCGATCACCACGTCGTCCGGCACTAGCTCGCCCTTGGACATGTAGGTTTGAGCAGACTTGCCTAGCTCGGTGCCCTGCCTCACCGCCTCTCGAAGGATGTCTCCTGTCGAGATATGCGGGATGCCGTATTTCTCCGATATGAGCTCCGCCTGAGTTCCCTTGCCTGCACCAGGCGCTCCCAGCAGTACGATCCTCATCCTACTTTATGAACCCCTCGTAGTGTCTCATGAGCAGGTGAGCCTCGACTGCCTGCATAGTTTCCAGCGCAACACCCACGATAATCAGCAGCGACGTGCCGCCGACCAGTGAGAAGGTCTGAACGCCTGTGATTGCCGGCGACCAGTACTGCATGAGAGCAATCACCGCCAGGAATATCGCACCTGCGAGAGTAATCCTGGACATCACCCTGTCGAGGTATTCCAAGGTCGGCTTGCCGGGACGGATACCCGGGATAAAGCTCCCATATTTCTTCAGGTTGTCGGCTACCTCCGGCACGTTGAAGGTGACCGCCGTATAGAAGTAGGTGAAGAATATGATGAATGCCGCGTACAGCAATCCCGCCCACATGCTGTTTCCCGGGCTGAACGCCCTTGCCACTCCGGTAAACCACTGCCCGAAGGCTGATCCGGTTCCCAAGAATTGCGCGATCGTCATCGGGAACAACTGAATAGACAGCGCGAAGATGATGGGAATGACGCCCGCCGAGTTGACTCTAAGCGGCAGGAATGATGTCGAGCCTCCGTACATCTTGTTGCCGACTACGCGCTTCACGTGTTGGATAGGAATCTTCCTCTGCGCTTGCTGGATGGCCACGATGCCGACCACGGTCGCCAGGAAGAGTATGACCATTGCCAGGATGTTTTGGAACGCCAGCGCTCTGTGTATGAACAAGTCCCAGGTCTGCCCCAACTGGAACGGCAGGCTGGCCACGATTCCCGCAAAGATCACCAGGGAAACACCGTTCCCGATTCCCTTGTCCGTGATCTGCTCGCCGACCCACATCAGGAACGCCGTGCCTGCAGTCAGCGCGATCACGATCTGCAGGAACATGATCGGCGAAGCCTGAAGCACATGCGCGCTCTGAAGCAGTTTGTTCGTACCTGCCGCCTGGAAGGCCGCAAGCAGAACGGTAAGATACCTTGTATACTGCGATATCTTCTTGCGCCCGTGCTCGCCTTCCTTGGCCAGAGCCTCGAGCTGGGGTACTGCGACCGTAAGAAGCTGCATAATAATGGATGCGTTGATGTACGGCGCGATCCCCATCGCCAAGATAGTAAACTTCCTGAGAGCGCCTCCGGAAAAGACGTCAACCAGTCCGAGCAGTGTTCCTTGCTCGAATAGCTTTGCCATCGCTTCCCGGTCAATACCAGGGACCGGTATATGAAGCCCTACCACGAAGACCGCGAACATCCCAAACAGGAAGAATATTCGCTTCCTTAGGTCGGGCAGCTTGAGCGCAGCCATAATGGATGTCAGCACTACTCAATCACCTCCACAGCGCCGCCGCTGGCCTTGATCTTTTCCTCAGCGGACTTGCTGAAATGATGCGCGCGCACCGTGACGGCCTTTTCCAGGTCTCCTCGCCCCAAGACCCTCAATCCGGACTTGAGGTCCTTGATTACCCCTCGCTCGATGAGTACCTCCGGAGTTATTACGTCCTCCGATAGCTTGGCCAGCGTCTCCACATTGACGATGGCGTACTCCTTCTTGAAGATGTTCGTGAACCCTTTCTTTTGTGGAAGCCTGCGATGCAAAGGAGTCTGTCCGCCTTCGAATCCGGGACGAACGCTCCCACGGGCTTTGTCGCCCTTGTGCCCCCGGGTCGAGGTCTTCCCATGACCCGAACCTATTCCTCGTCCGACTCGCTTGCGGGTATGTACCGATCCCTTTGCGGGTTTGAGATCGCTCAGTCTCATTCCTTGCCTCCTGGCGTATCCTGATCTACCTGCTCGATCTCGACCAGGTGGGACACTTTTCTTACCATGCCCCGAATCTGGGGATTGTCCGGCTGGACCGCAGAGGAGTTCATCTTGCCCAAGCCAAGCGCCTTCACGGTCTGCTTCTGCCGCTCGCTATAACCTATCGGACTCTTCGTAAGCGTAATCTTAAGCACTTTCTCCCTCCACGGCAGCTACTTCTTCGACGGCCTCTTCCTCAACCAACTCGGGCGCAGGCGCATTTGCCTCCAAGGCCCGAAGGATTCCCTTCGGCAGAAGCTCGTCCAACGACTTCCCTCGCAACCTTGCGACTTCAGAGGCCTGCTTCAGCTTGCTGAGGCAGTCCATGGTTGCGGAGGCAGTATTGATGGCGTTCGGGGCTCCAAGCGATTTCGCGAGGACGTCCTTTATTCCGGCTACTTCCAGGATGGCCCGAACCGAGCCACCGGCAACGACTCCCGTACCCGGCGCGGCAGGCTTCAACATGACGAGCGATGCCCCTGCACGCCCCAGGATCTCATGGGGGATGGTCGTTCCGAGGAGAGGGACGTTGATGACACTCTTCTTTGCGTCCTCAACCCCTTTGCGAATGGCATCAGGAACGCCTCTGGCCTTCCCGAGGCCGATGCCGACGTTTCCTTCGCCGTCGCCCACCACTATCAGAGCATTCCAGCTCATGGTGCGGCCGCCCTTATGTGTTTTCTGAACCTTGTTGGTCTTGATGACTCGTTCTTCAAGGTTCAGTTTATCTGCATTGATCCTCGGCATGAATTCCTCCTAAAACTCCAGGCCGCCTTTTCGGGCAGCGTCTGCAAGCGCCTTCACTCTCCCATGATACTGATAGCCGCCGCGATCAAAGACGACCTGCTTGATCTTCTTCTTCTTCGCACGCTGGGCAATCAACTTGCCCACCTCCGTCGCCGCCGCGGAATTGCCCCCGGCCTTGACGGCTTCCTTGACCTCTTTGTCTATCGTAGAAGCGGCGACGATGGTCTTCCCATTCTCATCGCTGACTATCTGAGCGTAGATGTTATTCAGGCTTCGGAATACGTTGAGCCTCGGACGCTCCGCCGTACCCACTACTCTCTTGCGGACTCTCTGATGCCTGGATTCGCGTAATTCCTGACGTTTGAACATCTATGCCCCCTACTTCGCCTTGCCGCTCTTCCCGGCCTTGCGACGAACGATCTCAGTCGAATATCTGATGCCCTTACCCTTGTATGGCTCGGGTTTGCGTACCGCTCTGATCTCAGCGGCCTGCTGGCCGACGACCTGCTTATCAATGCCGCGGACATGCACCAGCGGCAGCCTGGTATTGACTTCCTGGCCCACCTCGAACTCGATCCCGGGTCTGGGCGTTATGTCAACCGGATGAGAGTAACCCACCAGAAGTTGGAGGTTCTTCCCAACCAACTGCGCACGATAGCCCACTCCGTGGATCTCCAGAGTCTTCTGATAACCGTTGGTCACGCCCTCCACCATATTCGCGATGATGGTCCGGGTGAGACCGTGCAGCGACATGTGCTGCTTGTTGTCATCCGGCCGAGCCACGACGATGGTGGTGTCTTCCAGCTTGACCATCATATCCGGATGGATATCTTGAGTTAGACTCCCCTTAGGTCCTTTTACAGTTATGGCGCTATCTTCGATTTTGACCTCTACTCCGCTCGGAACCGGAATGGGCATTTTGCCTATCCTGGACATTCACAACCTCCTACCAGACATAGCACAGAACCTCGCCGCCGACACCCTGACGCCTGGCCTCACGATCTGTCATGATGCCCCTCGAGGTGCTGACGATGGCGATCCCCAGCCCTGCCAGGACTCGGGGAATGTCGCCTCTTTTTGTATAGACTCGCCGGCCCGGCTTGCTCACACGCTTCAGATCCGTGATGATCTTTTCCTTGCGAGGACCATACTTCAGGCCGACCTTGATCTTGCTCTGCGCCTTGTCCTTCGTTATCTCGTAATTCCTAACGAAACCCTCGGAATGCAGGATCTTGACCAGTTCGAGGTTCAGCTTAGAGCCAAGCACCTCCACCTGATCGTGCCCTGCCATATTCGCGTTGCGAATCCGAGTCAACAGATCTGCAACCGGGTCTGTGATTACCGCCATTTACTTCCTCCGTGTGCCCCGATCCGTCGGGGCTGGATTTGGGTGGTTTCCCCTTAGGGACCTACCAACTGGACTTGGTCACCCCCGGCACGAGGCCCTGATGTGACAGTTCCCTGAAACAAATCCGGCAGATACCGAACTTCCGAATGTACCCACGCGGTCTGCCGCACAGTTGGCAGCGATTATACTTCCGAACCTTGAACCTCGGAGTAAGCTTCGCTTTTTCTATCAACGCTTGCTTGGCCAATTACGCCTCCTACGACTCTTCCTTTTCTTTCTTGCGCTGCTCGATGATCTGCTGGGCAGCGTGGGCCGGCACGGGTTCGTAATGCGACGGCTCTAATAAGAAGCTACCTCGCCCTCTTGCTATCGAGCGCAAATCTATTGCATATCTGAGCATCTCGCCCTGTGGGACGAGCGCTTTGATCCTCTGCTTCCCATCGGAGAGAGGCTCTATCCCCAGGATCTTGCCTCTCTTGGTATTCAAGTCTCCGATGACGTCGCCCATATACTCGTCAGGCACGATGACTTCCAGACTCACGATGGGCTCGAGAAGCACCGGGTTCGCCTTATCGGCGGCATTCTGGAAGGCGAGGATTCCCGCCATCTTAAACGCCATTTCCGATGAGTCTACGTTGTGATACGATCCATCGTAGACCTTGGCTTTCATATCAACTACCGGATATCCTGCCAGGATTCCTCGCTCCATCGCTTCCCGGACGCCCTTCTCGACCGCCGGTATGTACTGCCTGGGGATAGCTCCCCCGACGATGGCATCCTGGAATTGGAAGCCTGCACCGCGCTCGAGCGGCGAAATCTCAACCCAGGCATCGCCGTACTGACCGCGGCCGCCGGTCTGCTTCTTATGCTTGCCCTGGGCGCTGGCCGTGGCCGTGATCGTCTCCCGATAGGGAGTCTTCGGCGTGTCAACCCCGACTTCGACGCCGAACTTCCTCTTCAGTCGGTCAACAACGATCTCGACGTGTGACTCGCCAAGACCAGACACGAGAGTCTCGCCGGTCTCCGGCTCGCGGCGATACTGGAAAGTCGGGTCTTCATCGGCAAGTCTCGCCAGCGACGGGCCCAGCTTGTCCTCGTCGGCCTTCGTCTTGGCCTTGATGGCCACCGAGTACACCGGCGCCGGGAACTCGATCGCCGGATACTTGATAGGTTTCGCCTTGTCGCAAAGCGTGTCGCCGGTGCCTGTTTCAGCCAGCTTGGCCACCGCGCCTATATCGCCCGCATGGACCTCGGCCGTGGCTTCCTGATTCTTGCCCTTCAGCAAGTAGACCTGGCCGATCCTCTCGTCTATGCCTTCGGTCGAATTGAAGGCATGCGTATCCGATTTCAGTACCCCCGAGTATACCCGGAAGTACGTAAGCTTGCCGACATACGGGTCCGCCAGCGTCTTGAAGACCAGCGCCGAGAACGGCTCTGAGTCCAAGGGCTTTCGCTGCTCCTCGGCCTTGGACTGAGGATTCAGCCCCTTCACGGCCTCCAATTCGGCAGGGGACGGGAACGTGGCCACAATCTTGTCCAGCAGCCCGGCCACCCCGATGTCCTTCAGAGCCGATCCGACGAATATCGGAACGACCTTTCCGGCTCGGAAACCCTCCGCCAATCCTCGGGCGATCTCCTCGGTCGTGAGTTCCTCGCCCTCGAGATACTTCGTTATCAATTCGTCGTCAACTTCCGCGGCCGCCTCGATCAGGGCTTCCCGATACTTGGCGACGGCATCCGCCATGTCAGCCGGAATCTCGCCTTCGGTGGCCTTACCGGCGCCGACCTGCGCCTTCATCTCGACCAGGTCAACGACGCCTTTGAGACTATCCTGACCGCCGATCGGCAGTTGGACCGGCACTACCCTCGAGCCGAACCGCACTCTGAGTGCCTCGGCGACAGCATAGAAGTCCGCATTCTCCCGGTCCATCTTGTTGATGAAGATCGCTCGGGGAACACCGGTCTCCTGCGCGAACTCCCAGGTTGTCTCGGTACCGACCTCGATGCCGGAAACGGCGCATACTACCAGCAGCGCGCCCTCCACGATCTTCAGAGCGCTTTTCACGTCGCCTACAAAGTCCGCGTAACCAGGCGTATCTATGAAATTGATCTTGGTACCTTGCCACTCACAGGGGGCGATGGTCGCATTGATGCTGATCTTGCGCTTGATCTCATCCGGATCGTAGTCCGAAGTCGTCGTGCCGTCATCAACTTTGCCCAACCTGTCAATGCCGCCGGATGTGAATAGCAGCGCTTCGGCGAGCGAAGTCTTGCCACATCCGCCATGACCAACCAATGCTACGTTTCGTATGGCCTCAGCCTTGTAAGATTTCATCAAACCTCCTAGCGCTCCCGGAACGGCATGCCCATGAGCTTAAGCAATCCTCTCGCCTCTTCATCGGTTTTCGCATTGGTGCCGATGACGATGTCCATGCCTCTCACTTTATCAATGGTATCGTAGTCAACCTCCGGGAAGACGAGTTGCTCCCTAAGTCCCATGGCGAAGTTGCCTCTACCGTCGAATGACGATGGCGAGACTCCGCCAAAGTCACGGACCCTCGGCAGCGCGACGTTAAAGAACTTGTCCAGGAACTCATACATTCTTTCGCCGCGAAGCGTTACCTTTGCACCAATGCGCATGCCTTCGCGTATCTTGAAGTTCGCGATTGACTTCTTCGCTTTCGTGACCACCGGCTTCTGGCCGGAGATCAGCGACATGTCCCGCACAGCGCCGTCGAGCTGTTTCGGTTCCTGAACGGCCGCTCCCACGCCCATGTTGATGACGACTTTCTCGAGCCTGGGCACTTCCATTATATTCTTGTAGCCGAACTGCTTCATAAGGGCAGGGACTACTTCTTTCTGGTATCTGTCTTTCATACGAGCCATGAATTTCTCCCTACGTGACCTCTATCAGCTCATCACAGCGCTTGCACACGCGAACCCGATGGCCGCCCTCGCCCGTGCCGTGACCTACCCGGCTGGGCTTGCCGCATTGCGGGCAGACGAGCATAACTTTCGATATGTTCAGCGGGGCCGGCTTCTGAATTCGGCCGGTCTGAGTGCCCGGCGTGGCCCTGGTCGTCCGCTTCGGCCTCTGATGCCTAGTGACGATGTTCACCCCGTCCACTATGACGGAGTTCCCTTTCGGCAGGGTCTGGATTACCTTGCCCTGCCTGCCCTTGTCCTTGCCCGCCAGGACTATCACCTGGTCACCTTTCTTGATCTTAAGTCCCATTTCTATCTCCTCACAGCACCTCGGGGGCCAGCGAGATGATCTTCATGAAATTCTTCTCTCTCAACTCGCGTGCCACCGGGCCGAAAATCCTGGTGCCTCTGGGCTCATTGGCCTGGGTGATGACTACCGCGGCATTGTCATCGAACCGCAGGTACGAGCCATCCGGTCGTCTGATAGGCTTCTTCGTCCGAACTACCACGGCCCTGATCACCTCGCCCTTCTTGACGGCTGCTCCCGGGGTCGCCGACTTCACACTGCCGACGATGACATCGCCGATATCCGCGAACTGGTTGTTTGACCCCTTCATCACTCTTATACAGAGGATCTCGCGTGCGCCCGAATTGTCGGCCGCCTTCAATCTTGTATATGGCTGTATCATTGTTCAATACCTCTCAGGTTACTTGGCTTTCTCGATCACTCGGGAAACTCTCCAACGCTTCTCGCGGCTGATGGGCCTGGTCTCCATGATCTCCACCAGGTCGCCGACGCCTATGTTATTCGACTCGTCGTGCACCTTGAACTTCATGGTCCGCCGGATGATCCTGCCGTAGAGCGGATGCCGGACTTTGTTCTCGATCGCAACGATGACGGTCTTGTCCATCTTGTCACTGATCACTCGTCCGGATCTGACTTTCCGCGTGTTTCTAGTCTCGTCCATTTACTTCGCCTCCGCAGATTCCCGCTCGCGCTGGCTGAGAATGGTCAGAATCCGAGCGATATTCTTGCGAATCTGCCGTATTTTCCTGGGATTTTCGAGCTGCTTCGACGCGGAGTCTCTCAGGCACATGAAGAGGCTCTTTCGTTCCTCAGCGAGCATATGCTCCAACTCCGTCGTCGGACTCTGGCGAATGTGTTCCCTAAGCTGTCCCAGCTTCATATCCCTCACCTGTGTCTTTCTTACTTACAAACTTGGTGCCAATCGGCAGCTTGTGAGCCGCCAGTCTCATGGCTTCCTTTGCCAACTCTTCGGTTACGCCTGCCATCTCGAAGAGGATGCGCCCGGGCTTGATGACTGCCACCCAGTATTCGGGCGCGCCCTTGCCGCTGCCCATTCGGGTCTCTGCCGGCTTCTTCGATACCGACTTGTCCGGGAAGATGCGGATCCAGATCTGCCCGCCTCTCTTGATATGCCTGGTCATGGCGATTCGGGCCGCCTCGATCTGGTTGCTGGTCAGCCATGCCGACTCCAGAGCCTGAAGACCATACTCTCCATAATTGAGCTCAGCGCCGCCTTTGACTTTGCCGGCACGCGAACCCCGATGCATCTTCCGATACTTGACTTTCTTAGGCATTAGCATTGCCGGATTGCCCTCCCTCTCCGCCTGCAGGCCGCTTACCGCCGCCGCCTCGTCTCATCCCGCCTCGGCCGCCAGGACCGCCTGATCGGCCTCCGCCACCGGGACCACCAGACCGTCCACCGCCCCCGGGACCGCGCCTTCGCTCGCCCCGACCCTCGCTCGGGTACGGAGCAGGCAGATTCTCGAGCCTCTCTTCGATGCTGAGCGGCTTCTGGCCCGGAAGTATGTCGCCCCGGTAGATCCAGACCTTCACGCCGATGTGGCCGTAAGTCGTGGCAGCCTCGGCGAAACCATAGTCTATGTCCGCCCGGAGCGTATGCAGAGGAATCTTGCCCTGCTTGTCCGATTCCCTCCTCGCCATTTCCGCACCAGACAATCGGCCGGCCATGCCGACCTTTATGCCCTTCGCGCCCATTCGCATGGACCTTAGGATCGCCTGGCGCATGGCTCGCCTGAATCCGACGCGCTTCTCTAACTGTGCGGCTATGCTCTCGGCGACAAGCTGAGCCTCCAACTCCGGCCTGCGGACCTCCTGAACGTTTATGGAAACCGACTTGCCGGTCAGATGCTCCAACTCCGCTCGCAGCTCGTCAACTCCCCTGCCCCCTCGGCCGATGATGATCCCCGGCCTGGCGGTGTAGAGCGTGACCTTAATC
>DASRZD010000494.1:0-9283 GCA_035686805.1 Armatimonadota bacterium | reverse complement strand
TCGATGCGGAGGCGGTCTTGATCGTCGAACTGGACGGGCTGAGCACGAGCATGGCCCATCAGGTGGAACAGGTCAAAGCGGCCTGCGCTCGGAACAAGGTGCGCAGTTTCCAGGTTGCGGAGGACGAGGAGCAGCGGACGCTGCTCTGGAAGGGACGCAAGGGCGCATTCGGGGCGGTGGTGAATATCGCCCCAAGCAAGATTTGCACGGACATATCCGTCCCCCGAAATGAGCTTCCCAAGGTGCTGGCCGAGGTTATGGAGATCAGCCGCAAGTGGGACATCCCGATCACGAACGTCCTCCACGCCGGGGACGGAAACCTTCACCCACTCCTGCTGTTCGATCCGCGGGATGAGGACCAGGTCAGGCGCGCGAAAGAGGCCGATCAGGAGATCACGGAACTCGCGGTGAATCATGGCGGCGTATTGACCGGGGAGCATGGCATTGGGTGCGGCAAGCGGAAATACATGCAGCGGATGTTCGGGCCGTCGGAGCTGCGGCTGATGTGGCGGATCAAGGAGGTCTTCGATCCCGAGGGGCTGTGCAATCCTGACAAAGTCCTCCCTGACAAGAGTGGGATTCCGCAGGAGAAGCAGGGTCGAGAGGCGACGAATTGGGTTCAGCCGGAGAGCGGGGAGGAAGTCCAGGCGCTGCTTGCGCGAGCCACTCGAGATAGCCAGAAGGTAGTTCTGATGGGGGCAGGCACCAAGTCCGACTCAATGTCCATTGAGTATGCGCCGCTGGAACTCAGCCGCCTGAACAGGATCATTTCCTTCGATCCGGAGAACCTGACGATCACTGCCGAGTGCGGAGTTACCCTGCCCCAGGTTGATGAAGCGATCGCGGCTCACGGGCAGATGCTGGCGCTAAGGCCTCGATGCGGGGGTCGGGCGACTTTGGGAGGAATCGTCAGCACTAATGATTACGGCCCTCACCGGCTGCTCTACGGCGGTCCGAGGGACCTGGTGACGGGGATCAGGGCAGCCCTCCCGAATGGGGAGGTCGTTCGGTTCGGCGGCAAATGCGTGAAGAACGTCGCTGGGTATGCGGTCGAGAGGCTGCTGATCGGCTCGCATGGGAGTTTGGCGGCGATCACGGAGATTACGTTCCGCACGCTGCCGAGGCCGGAAGCACGCCGGAACCTGGCACTCGCGATTGAGAGCCCTTCGTCGGCGGAGGAGCTTCTCGGCGTGATCGTCCAGTCGGGAATGAGACCTGCGGCGGTTGAGTTGCTGAATCCGCCTGCGGCGAAGCTGGCCGGGCTCGACGGATGGCAGGTGCTCGTTGGGCTGGAAGGCCTCGCCGATGACGTTGATGAGATGGAGCGAAGGCTCACGAAGTCGGGGAATTGGGCGGCGCTGGATGCCGATTATTCTGAACTCTGGCAGACCGTGACCGACCTTGGCGGTTGGCGGGTGCTGAAGGAATCATGCGCGATCAGCGATACCGTGAAGACGGCGAGCGAACTGGATGGGGATTTCCCGCTTCGCGCCTCATTGGGATTGGGGCTGGTTTTCCATGCCGTCGCCAAGCGGAGCAGGAGTCGGCCTGCACTGGAGGATACCGTTCTGGATGTGTGCAGGCGGCTGAAACAAGCCTTCGATCCGAATGAGACACTCCCGGATGTGCTATGAGAGACAGCGAGTTTATCGAGTCTGAGCTAAGCCGGTGCAACAAGTGCGGCTACTGCATGCAGAGCTGTCCGGTATACCGCACGGTTCGTCGTGAGGCGGAGGTCGCCCGGGCGCGCAATCAGATCCTGCAGGTGGTAACTCAGGGGCAGAACACCTTGACGCGCGAGATGCTTCAGCCCTTCTTCAACTGCCTGCTGTGCGGAGCATGCACGGTTGACTGCTTCGGCAAGGTGCAGACGAAGGAGTTGATGGTCCTCGCCCGCGAGGCATTCCACGCCCAGTATGGCCAACCTCGCATCCAGCGGTTCATCTTCCGCAGCCTCCTGCCGAATCCTGAGAAGCTCAAGAAGTTCGTGCGGATGGCCTCCCTGGGCAAGCAGAGCGGGCTGTCCAAGGTGGCTCAGAGTCTTGGCCTCCTGCGGTGGCTGAACCCTACCCTGGCAGCGGCCGATAAGCTGGTTGATTCCATGCCTCGCGAGTTTCTAAGGGATCGGCTGGCGGCGATGGGATTCGTTGATGCCGGCGACGGCATACTGCGGCTCGATCCTGAGCACGCGACCGGGCCGAAGGTGCTGTACTTCATCGGCTGCGGGACGAACTTCCAACTCCCCGAGACGGGCGAGGCGGCGATAAGGATGCTATCGCTCGCCGGATGCCAGGTAATCGTTGCGCCAAACAATTGCTGCGGCCTGCCCCCCTACTCCTACGGTGATGTGGAAGCGGCGAAGCAGCTTGCCAGGAAGAACCTCGATCTGCTTTCGAGCATTGACTTCGATCTGCTGGTGTCCGAATGCGGGAGCTGCAGCGGATTCCTGAAGGAGTACGCGGATCTTCTGCCCGACGCGAAAGGCCTTGTCGAGAAAACTCGGGACTTGACTGAATTGCTGGCGACGCTTACTCTGCCGAAGCCTGTCAGCACCGGAGGGATCGTGACTTACCATGACCCATGCCATCTTGGCCGGCAGCAAGGGATAATCGAGCAGCCTCGGAAGCTGCTGGTTGATGCGGGCGGATTTGAACTCGTGGAGCTTGCGGAGGCGAACTGGTGCTGCGGAGGCGCGGGTTCGTACAACATTACGCATCCCGAGATGTCGCGGGAGATCCTGGCAAGGAAGATCAGCCGGATAGCGGAGACTGGGGCGGAGATCGTTTCCACCGCCTGCCCGGCATGCCTGATCCAGATTCAAAGCGGGGATCGGAAGCGGCGGGTCCGCCATGTGATAGAGCTCCTTGCCGAACGTCAGGGGTTGAAGCCGAAATGAGAGAGGTGATCCTGACGGCTTTCTGTCAGCGAGTTACGGCCAGGCGGACAAATGGGCCTCAGTTACTTGAGTGCTTTCTTGAACAGTTCTATCTCATCGCGGTCGCAGTTGAGGGAGTCTGCGCCGGAGGCGATGGCCTGCTCCAGGTCGCCCTGGCAGTCCCAGATTCGGACGTTGAACTTGCCGGGGATCGCGGGATCAGTGCCGTCATGCAGAGCGCGGACTCGCCGAGCGTCCTCTCCGAGCTTCTTCGAGTGCTTTATGGAGACCCACTGGAATCGCTGCCCGGATAGGTCCGTGATCTCATCGGAATAGTCATGGCTCTCGACGATACAAAGCCGATTGACGGTCGCCGGGGGGAAGTGAGAGTAGAACTCCAGCGGATATGCGCCCGTGATCACAACTGTCACGCCTCTCGGCGAAATGCGCTCCGCAGATGTGCTGAGGTGCGCTCGGTAGTCACCCAAAACCTTCAGTATCGCTTCAAATAATGCGCCTGAGTTCTCCTTGGGTTCGAGAACGATGAAGAATTGGAGGCGGTCATGCCTCTTCCGGCGGAGGATCATATCCATCGCCTGCTTGAGGGTCGGGCTTTCGGGGGTCGCCGAATCGTGGTTGCACACGACTTTTCCGTCTCGCAGATGAAGGTCAAGTTCCACGGCGTTCACTTTGTGGTCGAGGGCGAACTTGAGGTGGTCGAGCTTGAACTGACCGGTATTCGGATGGAAATGGACGATCATCGGGGGATGAGGAAATTCGTTGATGAAGGTCTTCGGCTGCATAGACACCAGTAGCATACATAGAATTAACATTTTCATGGAGATTCGGCACAAAGGGGATGGATACCTGCCCGGAGGTCGAATCGGAGGAGCGTCGAACAATTAGCGTATGGAGGCACCCAAGTGACTAAGATTGCATTGACCCTATTCGTTCTCGGTTTGCTGCCGCGATGCGGCATCTGTGCAAATACCAACGGCATGCACACCGTCCGCCTGGAAGAACTGGACCTGAGCAAGATGACCCAGAGCTATGGCCAGCCACACGCCAAGCTGTCGGCAGCGGAGAAGCCGCTGGCGCTGCACGGGCAGGCGTATGAGAACGGCGTCGGCAGCCATGCGGAAAGCGTATTCGCAGTGGACCTGAAGGGCAAGGCCGAGTTGTTCATGGCCCAGGCGGGAGTTGACGATGCGGCGAATGGGCAGGGATCGGTGATATTCCGGGTCTTGGTGGACGGCAAAGAGGCCGCCAGGACGCCCATCATGCATGGAGGCGACCAGCCGTATAACTTCACGGTTTACCTCAAGGGCGCTAAGCGCATGGTCCTCGTTGCCGATGATGCAGGCGATGGCATAGGCTTCGATCATGCGGATTGGGCCGATGCAGCGATCTACGTTCCCGAGAAGCTGGATCAGTCGGAATACCCGGTGGCTACCGCATTCACCGATGAGCAGCCGATGAAGATCGCTCACAATGTGGCGGACAAGCCCTCGATCAACTGGCCGAAGATCATCGGCGCGACCCCGGGCAGGCCGTTCCTGTTCCTGATCCCCGCGACCGGCAAGGGGCCGCTCGAGTACTCGGCGGAGAACCTGCCTGCCGGGCTGAGCCTGGATGAGAGTATGGGGATCATATCGGGATCGCTCAAGGAGGCGGGGACGACTGAGGTCACATTGACCGTCAAAGGGCCGAAGGGCGTCGCCAGGGGCACGCTGACCATCGTCGGCGGAAGGGACAAACTCGCGCTCACTCCGCCGATGGGCTGGAACTCCTGGTATGTCTGGTGTCGAACGGTGGACGATCAGAAGATGCGGGACGCAGCCGATCAGCTCATTAAGACCGGGCTGGCCGGTCACGGCTATCAGTACGTGAACATTGACGATTGCTGGGAAGGCGATCGCGATGCAAACGGCGAGATCACGGGAAATGAGAAGTTTCCTGATATGAAGGGGCTGGCGGATTACATCCATGCCAAGGGGCTGAAGTTCGGGCTTTACTCGTCACCCGGGCCGAAGACCTGCGCCGGCTTCGAGGGGAGTTATGGGCATGAGAAGCAGGACGCCGATACCTATGCAAAGTGGGGCGTGGACTTCTTCAAGGGCGACTGGTGCTCATACAAGCTCATTGCCAAGGACGACAGCCTCCCTGAGCTGCAGAAGCCGTATCAGATAATGCACAATGCCCTCGATAGCACTGGCAGGGATATCGTCTACAGCCTGTGCCAGTATGGCAAGGGCGAGGTCTGGAACTGGGGCGAGCTGGTGGGCGCGAATATGTGGCGCACGACCGGCGACACGAGCGACAATTGGGCGCACATGAGCCACATCGGCTTCAGCCAGAACGGCCATGAGGTCGGCGCCGGGCCGGGGCATTGGAACGACCTCGACATGCTCATGTTCGGCGGAGTCGGATTCGGCAATCTGCATCCGTCGCGGCTGACCCCAAATGAAAAGATCACTCACATGACGCTCTGGTGCCTTCTCGGCGCGCCACTGCTGATTGGGGGCGACATCGCCAAGTTGGATCAATTTGAGATGGACCTCCTCACGAATGATGAGGTGATCGGCGTCAATCAGGATCCTCTTGGGCGGCAGGCAACAAGAGTCTCGAAGAATGGGCTGCTGGAAGTCTGGGCGAAGGAGATGTCGGACGGCTCGATGGCGGTGGGACTGTTCAACCGGGACTTCGTCAGGATGAGGGTCACGGTGAAATGGTCGGACTTAGGCATTTCAGGCAGTCAACCGGTTCGTGATCTCTGGCGGAAGAAGGACCTCGGGAGCTTTGAAGGATCATTCGGCGTGGAGATTCCGAGTCATGGGGCGGTGATGGTGAGGGTAGGGGGTTAGGACGCCCAGGGTTCAAAACCCTAGGCTAGTAGGGAGCAAAGCCCTCCGGGCTAGACCTCAATCTTGGAGAAGAGGTAGCTGCCGAGGAAGAGAAGGATCAGGGTTGAGATCGCCAATACCCAGATGTCCGTGCCCAGGCCAAGGTGGGCCGAATTGGTGAGCGTCCCTCTAATGGCGTCTACGCCGTATGAGAGCGGGTCTATCCTCGTCACGACCGCCAATCCCTTCGGGAGGCCGCTCAATGGGAACAAAGCCCCCGAGAGGAAGAACATGGGCATCACGAGGAAGTTCATGATGAGCTGGAATCCCTGGAAATCGGTGAGGCGCGAGGCGATCGCAGTCCCCAGGGCGGTGAACATGAGGGCGATGACGAACATGAATATGATGGCAATGGGCACCAGGGCGTAGGTCACTATTCTGAAGCCGACTATGTAGGAGAGCCCGAGCACGATCAGCCCCTGCATCACGGCGACGGTTGCCCCGCCGAGCGTTCGCCCAAGCATGATATTGAATCGCGAAACGGGCGCGACGAGCGTCTCCTTCAGGAAGCCGAACTGCCGATCCCAGATGATCTCCGAGCCATTGAAGACCGCTGCAAAGAGGATCGTTTGGGCGATGACTCCCGGCACGAGGAAAGTGATATAGTTCCCTGCCCCCGCGCGTCTGAAGATTGCGCCGAATCCGTAACCGAGGGCGATGAGGAACATGAGCGGCTGGCCGAGCGCTCCCACAATGCGCGAGCGCGAACGCCAGTATCGTTTCAGTTGGCGGATCCACAGCACATAGACTGCGTTCATCGCCTTTGTCCCCTCCATGCCCTGCTTCTCATTCGCATGCGATCAAGCGCAGTTCCCTCCTCCTCGCGAATGGCCCTGCCGGTGATTGCCAGGAAGGCGTCCTCCAGCGACTGGGTATTCGTCTGCTCTTTCAGCTCATCGGGGCTGGCAATGGCCATGATGCGGCCATGGTCAATGATCGCCACCCGCTCGGCGATTCGCGCGGCCTCCTCCATATAGTGGGTAGTGAAGAAGACCGTCACCCCTTCCTGCTTATTCATGTCATGGATGTGCTCCCAGATCAGATTGCGAGTTTGGGGATCGAGGCCGAGGGTGGGCTCGTCAAGGAACAGAATGGTCGGATGATGGAGGAGACCGCGAGCGATCTCCAGGCGGCGCTTCATGCCGCCGGAGAAAGTCTTGACCAGTGAATCGCGCCTCTCCCAGAGCTGAACGAATCTCAGGAGTTCCTCGACCTGCTGCCGTCGTGATCGGCGTGGCACGCTGTAGAGGATAGCGTGGAAGTCCATGTTCTCGTAGGCGGTAAGCTCGTCATCGAGGCTGGGGTCCTGGAAGACTATGCCGAAGGACTTCCGAACCTCGTCCTGCTGGGTGACGGGGTCGTGGCCGTTGACTAGGATCTTGCCGCTGGTGGGGGTAAGCAGAGTGGTGAGCATCTTGATGGTCGTGGACTTCCCTGCCCCATTCGGCCCGAGGAAGGCGAATATCTCGCCATGCTCGACCTCGAAACTGATGTCATTGACGGCGACGAGATCGCCGAATTTCCTGACCAGGTTATGGACTTCGATGGCTTTCGGGTGTTGAGCCGTGGCGGGGCCTCCTATCGGTTCTATGTTACCAAGTTACCCCGGCTCTTCTGCATGCAAACGAAATGAAATGCCTCCGGCGATCCCCTCCTCCCAAACCACAGGAGGAGGTAGCCATGGATCGTCCGGAGGCAAATGTCGCCATTAGGCATTCGGATGTCCAGAAAAACGACATCCGCCCGCTCGGCCCTCAGTTGCTCCAGTCCTCGGTTCCGCTTGCCGCGCACACTGCCTGATGACCTCTCATGGTAATGACGTTGCTAAACAAGTTCCGAATCCCTGGTTCATCATCAGCAACCAAAACTTTTAGCTGCCTCATGCTTGGTCCTCGCTTTCGTTGTGCTTGGTGGGGAAAGATACGGAGAAAGAGGTTCCTCGGCCTTCGATGCTGTGCACTTTGATGCTGCCGCCGTGCGATTGGATGATTCCGTAGGCGATTGACAGGCCGAGTCCGGTGCCCTTGCCTTCCGGTTTGGTGGTGAAGAAGGGCTCGAACAGATGATCAAGGTGCTTTTTGGGGAAGCCGGGGCCGGTGTCTATGACGTCCACTTGCACCATATCTGACTGGAGACTGGTCTTGATAGTCAGTTCGCCGCCTTCCTGTCCGAGCATGGCCTGGTAGGCGTTCATGATAAGATTCGTGAAGACCTGCTGAAGCTGGCCGGGGTTGCCAAGGATCGGAGGATCCTTTGGATAAGAAAGGCAGATCGGAAGGCGGCATGAAGTTATCATGTGCTGCCGCTATGTGACCGCTTATGAAGAGGACTTTCCCGTTGGGTTTGGCTTCTCTGATAGCCTGCCACACGTGTTTTCCGCCGGCCTTCGGCATCACCAGGTCCAGCACGGCCAGGTCTATCTCGCCGACATGGCGTTCGAATAGCTTGATGGCCTCTTCGCCATCACCGGCGGCCAGCACAGTGTAGCCATACGCCTCCAGGATGGATGCGACCGGCATGCGCACGATGAAAAACAGACAACGCGTCAGCCGAAAAGCGGCACGGAAACCTTGGTTTAGCCGAACGCAGTCCGCAGAATCTTACGGATGCGAGTCGAATGGCGACTCTAGGAGAGCTGGCGGCGGGAGTGTAACCTGAGGAAACCGCAGTTATGGGCCGACAATGGAGAATGTCCGCAAGAAACATGAGCTTGACCGGAAGAAGCAAAGTGACTGAAGTAATGAACCTCACGCAGTTGGCATCTTACCTTCAGATGTCGCAAGCATCGTTGTACCATCTCTTGGCGGCCGGCAAAATCCCCGGCACGAAAGTCGGAAAGCAGTGGAGGTTTTCCAGGCCGAAAGTTGACGAATGGCTTCAGGGAAGCAAGCAGCAATCCGCCGATATACTTGTAGTGGAGGACGATGCGCTGATACTCCAGACCGTCGTCAAGGTCTTGCAAGAAGCCGGACATCAGTGTGTCGGCGCCGGCACTACCGCCAGGGCGCTCAGCCTTCTGACTGAGATCGCCTTCGACCTCGTTTTCATTGACATGCTGCTGCCCGACGGAACAGGCCTGGATATCATCAGTGCAGTCATGTCAACGCCCAAGCCTCCACAAATGGTAATAGTGACCGCTCATCCCGGGCACGAATTGGCAGACAAAGCCCGCCGCCTCGTCCCGAACATTACGGTATTGGAGAAACCGGTGAGGCTGGAGACCCTGATGGAGTTCGCCAAAACAGGGGTGACCAGATAGCATGAGAATATCATTCCTGCCCGAGACTGGCCTAGCTACAGTCTCCGTCCTTCTGGTAGACGACGAACCAAGCATCCTCACGCAATTGGGAAGAGCGCTGAGGGATTGCGGTTATGAGACCGCGTGTTCCCAGGGTGGAACGGAAGCCATGGAACGGCTGAAATCCCAGGACTTCGATGTTCTGATTGCGGACGTAGTGATGCCGGACATGTCGGGGATGGAGTTGCTGGAGAGGGCTCTATCGCT
>DASRZD010000493.1:0-9946 GCA_035686805.1 Armatimonadota bacterium | reverse complement strand
AACGAGGGCATTGACGCCAACTCGAATGGAGTCATAGACCTCGACTCCATGAGTACCCCCGCCACCGCCAAAGACTGCATTACCGTGGGGGCAATCGAGAACTACCGCCTTTCGGGCGGAGCGCAGAGTACTTACGGGGCTTACTGGCCGACCGACTATCCTGCGAATCCGATCAACAGTGACAAAGTCAGCAACAATTCCTCAGGCATGGCGGCGTTCAGCAGCCGCGGTCCCTGCGATGACGGCAGGATCAAGCCGGACATCTGCGCTCCCGGCACGAATATCATCTCGGCTCGGTCTCACGTTGCCGGGGCAGGGACTCTCTGGGGGGTCTACGACACGAATTACGTATACTCCGGCGGCACGAGCATGTCAACTCCTCTCACCGCCGGTTCTTGCGCCCTCTTGAGAGAGTACTACCGCACGCAGAAGTCTTACTCGACCCCGACTTCCGCCCTCATCAAGGGCACGCTCATCAACGGCGCGAGAGACATCTATCCCGGCCAATATGGAACAGGCGACTACCTGGAAACTCCCGTTCGGCCGAACAGCGTCGAGGGCTGGGGAGCGGTAGATCTTGCGAGCATCCTTATTCTTTCGGGCCTCAGGGAATTTCGGTATGACGACTATACCACCGGCCTCTCGACGGGCGGTTCTCGGGTCTACAACTACACGCTCAACGGCACGGCGCATCCATTCCGAGTCACGCTCGTCTGGACCGACTATCCGGGCGCATTGTATGCTTCACCGGCGCTCGTGAATGACCTCGACCTCACGGTCACTACTCCCACCGGCGGGACTCTCTACGGCAACGGCACAACCGACCGCACGAATAACGTCGAGGGCGTGGATATCAATTCCCCGGCAACCGGCGCTTACACGGTCACAGTGAATGCGTACAACGTCCCATCCGGTCCGCAGCCGTTCGCACTGGTGGTCTCCGGCGACCTGGGTACGCCGCCGACTGCGACGATCAGCTCTCCCGCGGCCGGCACGACCCTCTTCGGCTCGGTGACTCTCAAGGGAACAGCGACATCCCCCTACTTCACCAACTACACCCTTGAATATGGGGCCGGTTCTTCGCCCACGACTTGGATCGCCATCGGTTCGCCCCATACCACCCAGGTTACGAACAATGTCCTGGGCACATGGGATACCTCGTTACTGGCCAACGGCACGTATACCGTTCGCCTGACCGTCAATGACTCCAGGGGACTGACCGCCACCGCCCAGAGGACTTTCACCGTCCTGAAGACCAGCGTTTCGGGAGTCAAAGGCAGTGTAGACGGAACGTCCGTAACGCTAACCGGCAAGATAGTCACTGCGAGCACCGGGCAGTTTAGCCAGACGATGTATATGCAGGAGACCGACCGGTCCTCGGGCATCAAGGTGAACCTGGGGGCGACCCCGACTACCGCAGTCATCGGCAGCCTCGTGACCGTCACAGGGACCATTCAGAAGGTGAATGGGATCAGACAGATTAACAACCCGACCGTGACCGTCACCGGTTCGGGAACGGCTGATCCGGTGGCGATGATCAACAGGAATGTCGGCGGGTCGGATTTCAATGCCTATACCCCCGGAGTCACCGGCGGAGTGGGGCTGAATAACATAAGCCTCCTCATCCGAACCTGGGGCAGAGTTACCTACGTCGGCGCGGACTACCTCTATTTCGACGACGGCTCGGCCCTTGAAGATGGCTCCGGGCACACCGGCATCAAGGTCTCCTGCCCTGGCCTCACGCTCCCAGGCTCGACCCAGTATGCTATCGTCACCGGCATCTGCTCCGTCGAGATCAACGGCTCCACCGCCCGCCGCCTCATCCTCCCTCGGATGCAGGACGACCTGGTCTACTATTGACCCATTACCCCACCACCCCATTACCCCTCTCTGTGGTATGATAGGCCATGACACTCGCGGCAGTTCTGGCTTTCGCCGGCATGATCTTACTTTCGGCACAGACACAGGGGGCAGTGATGGAACAAGTCGTCCTTGACTCGGGGAAGCTCAAACTCGTCTTCGGCACAGACGGATCGCTCAAGAGTCTCTCCGACGGATCGGAGTGGCTCACCGGCGGCGGGAGTCTGTGGAAGCTCGACTTCCGAGGGACGGACGGCGTTACGAAAGAGGTCGCCTCCTCCGATGCCGCTCTTGACAGCCCATTCAAGTGGCAGGTCCCGCTTGGCGACAAATCCGCCGAAGTCACCATGACCATCCGCCTCGACAAGGGCAGCCCGATCTCCTACTGGTCGCTCAAGGCCAAGCTTCCTGAGGGCTGGAAAGTCATCAAATCCGATTTCCCCATCATCCCGAACATCGCCCTGACCAAGGGCCTGAAAGCGGCTGCTCCTGCGGGCTGGGGAGTGGAGTATGAGGTCAAGCCCGGCATGAGCTACGGCGGCACCTACCCCTCGTGCTCGGCGGCAATGCAGTTCGTCGCCTTCTACAATCGAGGACGGGGGCTCTATGTCGGCGCTCATGACCCCCAAGCCAATCACAAGCACCTCGGCATCAAGGCCGACGAGCAAGGCGCATCCTTCACGTGCACCAATTTCCCCGCCATCCCCGAAAAGGGTGGGGGAACGTACAAAGTCCCGTTCGAGGCGGCGATCGGAGTCTTCACCGGCGACTACTATGACGCGGCGCAGATCTACCGGGAGTTCACTTTTGCGTGCCCCTGGAGCAAGGCCGGCCCGGTCTCCAAGCGCCCGATTCCTCAATGGCTCAAGGATACCGACCTCTGGCTTCGTCCCCGAGGCACGCCCGAGGACAACCTGGAGGTCACGAAGCAGGCCCTCAAGTACTTCGACGTGCAAACAGCCTGCCATTGGTATGACTGGCACGTCATCCCCTATGACACCCTTTACCCCGAGTACTTCCCGCCGAAGCCGGGGTTCGCCGAGGCGGTGAAGGAGCTTCAGGACATGGGCACGCACGTGATGCCCTACATCAATGGGCGCCTTTGCGATCCGAACTCCAAGACCTGGACGGATGAGAAGGGCAGCCAGTCCGCCGCGCGGCGGGAGAACGGCGAGCCGTACACCGAGGTCTATGGCTCGAAGGTCCCGCTGAACGCCATGTGCCCGTATACCGATCAGTGGCAGGATAAGATCGCCGGACTGGTGGATCGCCTTATGAACGAGGTGGGGGTTCACGGCGTGTACATTGATCAGATCGGCGCGGCGTATCCCGTCGAGTGCTTCGATCCGCATCACGGGCATCCGATCGGCGGCGGGCATTTCTGGGTGGACGGCTATCGGAAGCTGCTGGAGAAGGTTCGCGCCCGCCTGCCCAAGGACCGCATGATCACGACCGAGGAGGACGCCGAGTGCTGGATTGACCAGTTCGACGCGCTCCTGCTCGTGAACACGCCCTCGACCTCCACGCCGATCCCGCTCTTCCCGGCGGTCTATTCGGGTCGGACGATCACCTTCGGCTTCCTCTATATTCCCGCCGACGACCTGGAGAAGTCGCTGCCCTGGCGGGTCAAAATGGCTCGCTGCTTCCTCTACGGCGCTCAGCTTGGGTGGATTCAGCCGAAAGCGATCATGGCCCCGGAGGCGGCGAAGGAGGCCGAGTTCCTTAGAAACCTCGCCCATTGCCGCTCAAAGGCGCACGACTTCCTGGCCTACGGCAAGTTCCTGGGGCTGGTGCCAGTCAAAGGGGATAACCCTCGCATGAAAGGCGAGGGCAGCGGCTCCTTCGGCGGCTCATACAAGATTGATCTGCCCTCAGTCATGGCCTCCGCCTGGTGCCGCCAGAGCGAGCATCCCGATCCGTCGGGACAGTCCGAAGACGGCAGAACCGCCATCGCCCTCGTCAACATGTCCGACGAGGCTCGCGAGGTGGAAGTGAAGGGTCGGAAGGTGCTCGTCCCGGCGAGGGATGCGGTTGTGTTGGCTACTCGGTAAGGTTTCGGACAGTCGGCTCCCAGTCCATCTTCCGCAGAGTATCGAGGTAGTCTTCCGGCTTCATCTCCTCCGGGCGCTTGCCCGCGAGGGTGATGACGATGCCTTCAAGAACGTTCGTCGCGAACGTCCGGCCGTCGAACTCCTTGGTCGAGGTAATGAGGGTCTTGACCCCGCGAGCCTTCAGGTTCCCGACGTCTTCCTGAGTGAGCGTGTTGGTGATGACCGCCTTCCCCGCCATTGCGCCCGACTCCGGCGGGGGCATGAATCGCCCGATGATCTTGTAGTCGCCCGCGATCACATCCGCCCATCGAAAGTGCTTCTCATGCTTGGGAGTGACCTTCTCTTGCTTCTCGCCGGTCGGATAGTACCATTTGAAGGGGAGGATGCACACAATCGGCAGGAGCGTCCGCGCGACAATGTTCAACCCCCGGTATGAGCGGATTGGGATCGGCACGCCGACGTTGAACATCAGGTCGCCGAAGATGACCGACTTCGCCACCCGGCTGATCGCCTGCGCTATGCCGAAGCGGTCCACCCCACACACTACCAGCACCTTCTTGTCCGAGAAATCCAGGATCTTCCGGTTGTGCAGCCACTCGACGGTCTCGCGCTCCAGCGTGTTCTTGATGCCGCTGCCGTCAACGATCGGCGTGACTTTGGCATTCGCCGCGAGTTTCTTCGCATCACGGATTGTGTAGCGCTTTCCCCCGGCGGCATAGAGATAGAGGTCAATCCCGCCAAGGCCGATGGCATCCACATTCCCATCGAGCTCTCGAACGAGTTGGCCGAACTTCGCCATATCGCCGTTCGTGCCGATCCTCGAAATCTCGAACTCTTCGCCCAAGAGAGTTGCGACGGCGGTCTTATCACCCTTCGATGAACCCAGACTCACGCTGACAACTTTTCTCATATAAATCCCCGTTTGTCCCATTCGACCCATTCCCTGAAACCTCCTGCTGCTGATTAGCGTATTTATAGGAGTAATAGTTCACACAGGAGGAACACAGTGCAGAAGAAAGCAATCTTTATCGGAATCGCAGTCGTGCTGGTGCTGCTCATGGCGCTGAGCCTGGCTTTTGCCGCCACACGAGCCGCAGGCGCGTATGCGAAAGAGCGCGGTGAGCATCACGGGATGATGGGCCGCTGGGCGACTCAGTTGAACCTGACTGACGACCAGAAAGCTCAGATGAAGGCGATCTGGGAGAAGTATCGCACGGATACTCAGCCGATCAGGGACGAGATGAAGGCGAAGCATGAGGAGCTGGTTACCGTCCTCAAGTCGGACACCCCGGATCGCGCGAAGGCGCATCAGTTGACTGATGAGATCTCAGCCCTCCGCGGCCAGATGGCTTCGGCCGGGATTGACAAGCTCCTGGATGCCAGGGAGGTCCTCACTCCCGCGCAGAGAGCAACCATCGCCCAGAAGATGGAGCATCACAAGGGCGGCTTCGGCATGATGGGCCACTGCCCGATAGGCCGCTAGTTCGGCAGAGAGAGGGTTTTAGGTTGTAGGTTCTAGGTTATAGGGAACCCCAAAACCAAAAACCTAGAACCTTCTCCTCTCACTCATCATCCGCAAAGTACACCGGGCTACTCTTCTTGAACTCGGCGGTCGTGAAAAGGAGCTTGTGGTCGGAAATTCCGGTTCGGAGGATGATCTGGTGAGCGACTGATCTGCACTGCGTCCGCGATCGCCCGTGAATCATAGTGTACACGTTGTATTCAAAGCCCTCGAACCTCGGCCGCTCGTAGCAATGGCTCACAGCCACGAGCGAGGCGGCATCGTATCCAAAATCCTCTACTTGCTCATCGGGAACGTTCCATACGCCCATGGCATTGACCGAGTACCCGGCCTCGTGGTGTCGGACAATGGCCCCGAACCGCCTGATCGTGCCGTCCGCTTTCCAGGCGTTCAAGTGGTTCAGAAGCTCCTCCTCCGAGATTCCGATCTTCTTGGCGATCTCGGCGAAGGGCTCGCGGCTCAATGGCAGCCCGTCTTGAAGTGCTCTTATTGTCTTAATCTGCGTCTCGGTCATCAGAATTCGAACTCAACCTTTATTTTGAACATTCGCTTTGCGGGCAGTTCGTGCATATCGGACACGCCCGTCTCAGCCTTGATCTTGTCGAGGGTCCTCTTGATTTCCGAGTCGTCCTTCGCGATGATGGTGAACCAGAGGTTATACTCGAAATCCCTCCCATAGTTGTGCGTGACCTGGGGAAATGAGCTGACGATCCCGGCGACCTCCTCCAGGCGCTCGGCGGGGACTTTCGCCGCGACGAGAGTGCTCACATGCCCTAGCTTGCGGGTGTCGAATGACGGCCCGATCCTTCGAATGATCCCCGACTCCACCAGCGCCCGAACCCTTCCCAGCGCCTCCTCTTCGCTGATGCCGAGGCGTTCCCCCAGCACCTGATATGGCCTGGATGCGATCGGAAAATCGGTCTGTATTATGTTCAGCAGTCCCTTATCCACCTCGTCCATCGTGAGGAAAAGTATACCATCGGGTACTTACGGGGTCAAATCAGTGCAGGATTCAATGGGAATGGCAACTAGTCAGACGGCTTGAGGCCTTCCGTCGGGTCCGCAACCCAGCCCATGAAGAGGATCAGGCCGGTCCGGTCATCGCGGATGACGAAAAAGGTAGGATCCTGGACAATGTAGACCTCCGGAAAGGGAGAGGTGCGTTTGGGGGCGGGTCTGCTCCCTCCTTCCTGCGCTTGCACGAAGGCACTGTGCTCCATGCCACGTATATTGCAGGGCTGGGAGCACATATTGCCAAGATCATCTCTTGCCGTGCGGGATGAAAGGTCTATCCCCAATGGGCTCAGACTGCTTCCCAGATCGGTGGTGGACTGGATTCTGAAAATTGGTATGCAAACCATCACGACCGTCTTCTGCATCTGAGATATCCACCTTTCCCAGACGGTCCAGCTTTGGCTCCCCAGAATCTGTTTGGGGAAGCAATCGAAAAGGTACATACTTACACCGGCGTCAGAATACGGGAGCTGTATTATGTCCACACCTTCCGTCTTATTGGCTCTCAGATTGAATACGCCGAAGGTCCCTATCGCCTTCGCATTGATCTCACGCCCTCCATGCCTGATAGCAACCCGCTCAAATATGGACTTGTTGAGTATGTACATCCATTGCCCGCGGAAACGAGATTGGCTAGTCAATGAAAGCCCACCCTTGCGGCCTGAGGTCGAATTCAGGAGCTCTGCTTTGTAGTAGCGAGAGCTCACCGCCAGAAAGTCAGGCTTGAAGCGAATGCCTTTTCCAGCGGATAAGGAATTCTCGACGTCTACTCCAAGACCCAGATTAGGATCACTCAAGACGGCCATTAGCTTGCCGTTCATCCGGTTGAGATCCCGAACGGAGATATCCTCTATCCCCAGTGTCTTGGCCATTTGCCGCTTGGTCTCCCCTGAGGCTCCGTTGTAGACCAACTGCATAGCGAGCGCAACGCCCACCGGGCTGATCACGATGTTTCTATCCGGATTCTCTCTCAGCAGTTGCCTGAATAGCCTGAATCCAAATTCATTATCAGCCTTCACCAGTCTCGGGTCGAGCGGATGGAGCATTGACCTTATGCCGAAATATGCCGATAGGCAGACAGTTACTAGCAGAAGTGCGGTACCTACCAGTTTTCTGATGATGCTTGCTTGCATTCTCCTAAGCCTCTCACACAAATGACCATTTACTGAAGGTCAGATATCCAAACGGTATATGGGTCACCAAAGGTCACCAAATACTCGTGCATGTCGCCGTGGTATGGACTGCCAAACCACGTCGTTAGGAATTGCGCTTGAGACACGGTGTATCCCTGGCCGAAATAACCCCAGAATGTCCTTGTCCAATCCGATCCGTCCAGTCCGTCTACGTTACCATAACGGTGACACCAGCCCATGAAGCACGCACCTTCCGACCAACCACCGATTCCAAAGGCTGCGGCGATGCTCGAGTCGAGATGCCCCAGGTCACCTCCTGCGCCATAGCAGGAGTTCAGTTCTACTAAATGATATTGCTCTCCAGGAATGGCGAGCGCCTCAAAGTTATCCCCTGTTACTTCTCCAGGGAGCCCATAGAAAAGCAGCTTTGTCCGCTGAGACTTAGTGTCCCAGCTCCCGTGCCCGCAGTGGAACCATCCATTGAACGGATCGCGCAACCAATCCTCCATGCCCTTCCTCCAATGTCCGCCCATGCCAAGCGATTCCAGAGATGCCTTTGATCTCCATTGAGGATCGGCCAGGATGGTGAAAGAGATTCCATTAGCATAACACTGGTCTATCACCGACTGGATGTCGCTGAACCAGGCATCCCTTAGCGTGGGGTCGCTGGAGTCAGGCATCCTTGTCGCTATGGTGATCAAGACGGAACCGTGGGATGAAACCGTTAAGGGCCAGGAAGTATCCGCACCAGATGACATCAACCCGTTTCCACCGGTGCTGAATTCCACGCTGTAGATGCCTAGGACATACGACCCGCTTGCCTTTCCATCCCAAGTTACGTCTATCGCGCCGGGGCCGGTTCCAGTGCCAGAGGAGACGACGTTAGCGGAGTGATCTAGTACCTGAACCGTCCAGTCTTCAGCTTCATTCGCTATGCCGGTGACCTCTATCACTCCGGGGTCTGGATCATCGGTAAAAAGCTCTAGGCGGTTGATCTGAAGCTGACACAGCGCATTGTATACATTCACATGAACCTGCTGCGACCAACCGACCGAGGTTCCCGAGGTGGCGGAGGCTTGGAGCACGTGACTGCTATTGGACAGTATCCGGCTGTCAAACGAAGGGCCTGCTTCTTCTGTTGCAAGCTTTGGAGCGCCGAATGCCTGGCCGTCTACGTACAGCATGAGGTCATGCACGTCCTCCGGGCCGTTTGCGCCTTGGATAGTGGCGGCAACGGAAATGACGCTTACCCCAGTCATGTTCGAGCCATCGCTCGGATCAACTATGCGCACGTATGGGTCGTTGGTATTCGCAAACTCCACATACGCTATCGCGGAGGCACCCTGGCATGTGGCGGTGAGTGTGGCGGTATTGGGGGTGGTCAAGGAGAGAAGGGTTGCTGAGAGGATGCCTTGATCGCTTGTGTCGCCGGTGACGGTGTTCGTACCGCTCTCTTGGAAGGTGCTCATGTCGGTGGTAATGGTTACCGATTTGCCTTGCAGCGGTGCGCCTTCCATGTCGGTGACACGAGCTGTTATGGTGGAGGTGCTGTTGCCATCGGGGGCGATTCGCGTTGGATTCGCCGTGAGGGAAAGGATAAATCCGCTCTGGCTTTCGAGGGCGAAGGTCGCCGTGGCCTGATTCTCCGCCGTGACGGTGACGAGCTGTGACTTCGACTTATATCCCTGCGCGCATGCAGTGACCAGGTATTCGCCCGCCGGCAAGCCTTCGATGAGGGCAGTCCCGTTAGGCGGCTCAGTCAGCGCCGAGCCGTACTTACAGTAGACCCGTGCGCCGATGGCGGGATGGGCGGATATATCTCCCAGGATGGCAAGGAGTACCAGCGACCAAATCGCCTTGTTTCCGATCATTCGCTATCCACCAGTCTCCAGTCGGTGACCTGCACGTTGGGTGGGAGACTGGCAACGTCTTGCTTATCACCCGTGGATACATCAACCGCCACTATTTGCTGAGGCAATGCAATGAGAGCCGATGATCTGCCGACATTCTCCCGTTTGTAAGGGCTGTGAAGAATGATTATCGTACTGTTGTCTTTCGTCCAACCAAGGATCTTTGCATCATCTGTGAAAGCGGAAAGCACATTGCCCTGCTTCGTGGTCATCGGTATTAGCGCCAGGGTAGTGTAGTACGTTTCCACGTTCTGAACGGTACCATGGTAAGCTACGGCAAGCCTTTTACTGTCATGAGACCATGCGCAGGAGAAATCGTCGGCTCCCGACGCAATGTCATCGCGCGTCCGGTTGACTAAACTCAGGAGAGCTAGCTTGCTTTCGTCAGGCGACCAATACACTACCCGCGCACCGTCCGGAGACCATTGTTGAAAGAATACACGATCGGTAACCGGA
>DASRZD010000492.1:0-13688 GCA_035686805.1 Armatimonadota bacterium | reverse complement strand
GGTCTGGTGCGGTGGGACAAGGCAAACCTCCCGGCGTTCTGTGGAGGGATTGTACTCGTGCATTTCGCCATCATCATGAAGATGATGGGCGCTCGGCTTATAGAAAAGTCCCGGGACAGCCGATAATGAGCTTCGAGTACTAAAGGAGTGGTACCCTTGGAGCAAGAAGGAAGCCCCTGGCTGCTTCTAGCTATGTCAGGGTTCGTGATATTAGCCCTGGCAGTCATTTCCATATTGGCCACCCGAAGGTTGCAGAAGATACCACAGACCACCACTCAGGGTCTCGTGGAGTTGGTCGTCAGCTCGCTGAACAACTTCGTCGTCGGCATCATCGGTCCAGGCGGCGAAAAGTACACTCCCTTTATCGGCAGCATCTTTATTTACGTCTTGTCCATGAATCTGCTCGGCCTCGTGCCGGGCTTCAAAGCGCCCACCAGCAGCCTGAGCATCACAATAGCAATGGCATTGACGGTATTCGTCATGTACAACTACTACGGCATGCGAGAGGTCGGCGCCGTGAAGTACCTGAAGCACTTGCTGGGCGAGCCGCTATGGCTTGCGCCTCTGATGCTGCCGATCCACATCATCGGGGAGTTGGCGAGGCCTCTTTCACTCTCGATTCGTCTTTTCGGCAACATCTTTGGTGAGGAAACGATTCTGGTGATCCTGGCGGGAATGAGCTTCGCCCTGTGGCGCATTCACGGTATCCCGGTAGTTGCGCTGCCATATCAGTTCCCGATGATGGTATTCGCGGTGTTTACGTCGTTCGTGCAGGCGCTGGTATTCACCATGCTGAGCACGATTTACATTTCGATTGCCGTTTCGCATGAGGAAGCCCATGCTTAGGAAGGGTTTTAGGTTTTAGGTGCTAGGTTATAGGGAACCCCAAAACCCACAACCTACAACCTATTTCGATAGAAGGAGGATACGGACTTGTTATACCTAACGGCATTGGCCCTGGCGGTCGGCCTCGGAGTGCCCATCGCAGTCTTGTCCGCCGCAATCGGGCAGGGCAAAGCTGCTACGTCGGCAATGGAGGGCATCGCCAGGCAGCCCGAAGCCGCAGGTAAGATTCAGACAGCCATGATTATCGCGCTCGCATTCATCGAGTCGCTGGTCATCTATGCGCTGCTGATGTTCTTCATTCTTTCGGGCAAACTGCCTGCGACCCAGGCAATCTTAGACAAGATCAGATAGGATCGTTTCATGTCGGAGCTGTTTCATCTACTGAGGATAGATCCTCACGTCATCGCGGCGCAGATACTCGGTTTCGCGCTGCTTTGGATCCTGCTGCGGCGATATCTCTTTGGTCCGGTAATGGGCTTGGTCCAGTCACGTCAGCAAGAGATCAAGTCAACGTACGAAGCTGCGGAGAATGAGCAGGCTAAGGCCGAGGAGTTTCGCACCGAGTATGAGAAGCGCCTGACAGGCATCGAGGCTGAGGCGCGAGCCAAGATCCAGGAAGCGATCAAGCACGCGGATGACGCGAAAAACGAGATCGTCGCCGATGCCAGACGTCGCTCGGAGGATATCCTCAAGCGAGGCGAGGAAGAACTCGCTCATGAACGGGAGAAGACCCTGGCAGCGATCCGCGAGGAAGTCGTGGACCTCTCGCTCGAGGCGGCCGGAAAGCTCGTCGGCGAGACGCTCGATGAGCCCAGGCATCGCAGGCTTATCGGCGATTTCATCAGCAGGTTGGCGAAATGAGATCCAGCGCATTGGCACGAAGATATGCCGGGGCTCTCTTCGAGACGGCGAAAGATGCGGATCTTATAGACCAGGTGGAGAGTGATCTGGGCCTTCTCACCTTTACTCTGGAGTCAACGCCTCGTCTGAAAGAGACCCTGACTCATCCGCTGATCCCACCAGAGAGAAAAAAGGAGATCGTCGCAGACCTGCTGGACGAAAGGGTGCAGGGCGTGACTCTTCACTTCCTCGATCTGCTGATTGACAAGAGGCGCACGGAGATCCTGGAGGACGTCGAGGAGGAGTACGTCCGGCTGGCGAACGAGTATCGGAACGTCATGCCGGTTATGGTTACGAGCGCCATTCCCCTCACCTGCGATGAAAAATCGGCCCTGCGCAAGGTTTTGGAGCAGTCAACCGGCAAGACGATCGAGCTTCAGCTCGAGGAGGATCCGAAGATCATCGGGGGGCTGACGATTCAGATCGGCGACACGGTGATTGATGGGAGCGTGCGGGGGTATCTGGAGGCGCTCAGGGAGCAACTGCTGGGACAGCATTAGATTTCGGATTGCGGATTGCAGAACTAGTCACGCATCACGCATCACGAATCAGGAGTGGTACATGTCTACAAAGATTCGACCTGAGGAAGTAACATCCATCCTGGAGAAGGAGCTCAAGTCATACGAGAAGGAGCTCCGGGAGGTGGGAGTCGGCACCGTGCTCCAGGTCGGTGATGGAATCGCACGCCTCTATGGGCTTGCGGATGCCATGGCCGGCGAGTTGCTGGAGTTTCCGAACGGCGTCATGGGGATGGTGTTCAACCTTGAGGAAGACAACGTCGCGTGCATCATCCTGGGGTCGGACGTGGAGATCAAGGAAGGCGACACCGTCAAGCGGACAGGGAGGATCGTCTCCGTTCCCGTGGGCGATTCGCTCATCGGGCGAGTGGTCAATGCGCTCGGGCAGCCGCTGGATGAGAAAGGCCCGATCGTCACCGACAAGTATCGAAATGTCGAGGCAGGCGCCCCCGGAGTCGTTGACCGCCAGCCAGTGAAAGAGCCGCTCCAGACCGGGATCAAGGCCATAGACAGCATGATTCCCATCGGCCGAGGGCAGAGAGAGCTGATCATCGGTGACCGGCAGACGGGGAAAACCGCCATCATACTGGACACGATTATTAACCAGAAAGATTCCGACATGCACTGCATTTATGTGGCTGTCGGCCAGAAGCTCTCGACGGTCGCTCAGGTGGTGAAGACGTTCGAGGAACACGGGGCTATGGAGTATACGACGGTCGTGAGCGCCTCCGCGAGCGATCCCGCCCCGCTGCAGTACCTTGCGCCGTACTCAGGTTGCGCGATGGGCGAGGAGTTCCGCGACAACAAGAAGCATGTCACCGTCTTCTATGACGATCTTTCGAAGCACGCTCAGGCATACAGGCAGATCTCGCTGCTGCTTCGGCGTCCGCCGGGCCGTGAGGCCTATCCAGGCGACGTGTTCTACCTCCACGCGCGACTCCTCGAGCGTGCAGCAAAGCTCAGCGACGAACTCGGCGGAGGGTCGCTGACGGCGATCCCGGTTATCGAGACCCAGGCAGGCGACATCTCGGCATACATCCCGACGAACGTGATTTCGATCACCGACGGCCAGATATTCCTGGAGACTGACCTGTTCTACGCGGGCGTTCGACCGGCGATCAACGTCGGCGTGTCCGTGTCGAGGGTCGGCGGCAGCGCGCAGATCAAGGCGATGAAGCAGATCGCGGGCCGGTTGAGGCTCGACCTGGCGCGGTACCGCGAAGTCCTTGCGTTCGCCCAGTTCGCAACCGACCTGGACAAGGCAACCCAGGCACAGCTTCAGCGGGGCGCTCGATTGACCGAGATCCTGAAGCAGCCGCAGTTCCAGCCCATGTCGGTCGAGCACCAGGTGATGATCATCTATGCGGGCAATAACGGCTACCTGGACGACGTGCCGATGGAGCAGGTGCAGGCGTGGGAGCAGGAGTTCCACAAGTTCATGGACGCCAAGTATCCCGACGTCGGCCTGGAGATCAAGAAGACGAAGACATTGTCCGATACGACCGAAGAGCTCCTGAAGAAGGCGATCACTGAATTCAAGGGGCAGTTCAAACCGTAATCCGTGATTCGTAATGCGTAAGGGGGGCAGGTCCGGTTACGAATTACGCATTACGAATCACGCATTTGCCTATGGCAACAATGAGGGACATCCGGCGGAGGATTCGTACCGTCCGGAGCATACAACAGATAACCAAGGCATTGAAGATGGTGGCGGCGGCGCGGCTTCAGCGGGCGCAGTCACGGGCGACTGCCGCTCGTCCATACGCCGACGAGATGCTCGCCGTCATCAGCCATATGGTCAGCGTGGAAGGGGCTGAGGAAATCCAGCACCCGCTCCTGGAGGTTCGCGAGCCGATCAATCTCGGGCTGGTCGTGATCACATCCGATCGAGGGATGGCGGGCAGCTATAACGGCAGTGTTCTTCGCAAGGCGATGGAGATCATGCGGGATTACGACAAGGATCACATCAAGCTGGTGACCGTCGGGAAGAAAGGGCGGGCGTTCTTCTCCAAGCGAAGGTTCGAGATCGCCGCCGACTACCCGATGCCGTCGTCCGAGGTTCATTTCGCCGAGGCGCAGGAAGTCAGCATGAGGATCAGGGAGATGTTCCAGAGCCGGCAGGTGGATGCGGTGCAGATCATCTACACGCGGTTCTACAGCGCCATAAGGACGCGAGTGACCGATTTGCAGCTTCTTCCGGCAATGGCGCCCGAGGGCAAGCCGGCCGAGAGCCAGGCTGAGTACATTTTCGAGCCTCCGCCTGTGGATCTTCTAGGGCATCTGCTGCCGAGATACGTGGACACACAAGTTTTCCGCGCAATGCTGGAATCGCTTGCAAGCGAGCACGGCGCGCGAATGACGGCAATGAGCTCCGCAACCGACAATGCCGGCGAGATGATTGACCGACTCACGCTCGATTTCAACCGAGCACGTCAGGCGGCGATCACTAAGGAACTCGCAGAGATTGTCGGAGGGGCGGAAGCACTCAAATGAGACAGTAGACAACAGACAAGAGACAACAGACACAGGCGGGCGAGGGCTCTTTCCGGGTCTGCTGTCTGTAGTCTACAGTCTGTTGTCTTTGGAGGAACAATGGCAGAAGGCACAGTAGTTCAGATCATAGGCCCGGTGGTGGACTGCAAGTTTCCACCTGATGCGCTGCCTGAGATAGAGCACGCGGTCAAGATCGAGGACGCGGAGCGAGGGATTGACCTCGTCACCGAAGTCGCTCAGATGCTGGGCAACGACATCGTCCGATGCGTCGCCATGGCGAGCACCGACGGCCTTGTTCGCGGGATGAAGGCCATTGACACCGGCGGGCCGATCACCGTGCCGGTCGGCGAGGAAACCCTCGGCCGAGTGTTCAACCTCCTCGGCGAGCCGATTGACCATCTCGGGCCGGTGGAGGCCAAGGAACGCTACCCGATCCATCGCCCATCGCCGCCGTTCGAGGAGCAAAGCACCTCGATCGAGCAGTTCGAGACCGGGCTGAAGGTCATTGACCTCCTGTGCCCATATGCCAAGGGCGGCAAGGTCGGCCTCTTCGGCGGGGCGGGAGTCGGAAAGACGGTTCTCATTCAGGAGCTGATCCGCAACATCGCGACCGAGCATGGCGGGGTATCCGTGTTCGCCGGAGTGGGCGAGCGCACACGCGAGGGGAACGACCTGTGGCTCGAGATGAAGGAAAGCGGCGTCATTGCGAAGACGACAATGGTCTTCGGGCAGATGAACGAGCCGCCCGGCGCGAGGTTCCGAGTCGGCCTCTCTGCTCTCAGCATGGCGGAGTATTTCCGCGATGACCTGGGCCAGGACGTGCTCCTGTTCATTGACAACATTTTCCGATTCATCCAGGCGGGGTCGGAGGTCTCGGCGCTCCTGGGAAGGATGCCGTCGGCGGTAGGCTATCAGCCGACTCTGGCGACCGACCTCGGCGCGCTCGAGGAGAGGATCACCTCGACCCAGAAGGGCTCCATCACCTCGATCCAGGCGATCTACGTTCCTGCAGACGACCCGACAGATCCAGCGCCTGCGACGACTTTCGCCCACCTGGATGCGACCACGTACCTGGAGCGGCGAATCGTGGAAATGGGCATCTACCCGGCGGTTGACCCGCTGGTCTCGACCTCCCGAATCCTCGATCCCAGAGTCGTCGGCGACGAGCATTACCTGGCGGCCAGGCAGGTTCAGGCGATCCTTCAGCGATACCGCGAGTTGCAGGACATCATCGCCATCCTGGGCATTGACGAGCTTTCGGACGAGGACAAGCTGATCGTCGCCCGTGCGAGGAAGATCCAGCTATTCCTGAGCCAGCCGTTCTTCGTGGCGGAGCAGTTCACCGGCATCCAGGGCAAGTACGTGCCGCTGAAGGACACCATCCGCAGTTTCAGGGACCTCACCGAGGGCAAGTACGACGATCTGCCTGAGCAGGCGTTCTACATGGTCGGTGGGATCGAGGAAGCGGTTCAGAAGGCGGAGGAGATGCAGGCCGTTGCGGCCTAGGCGAGCGGACGACGGGGCGAAAAACCGACGTCTCCTTACGCCTTACGGATTACTCGTTACGCATTATGGCTAAAACATTCAAATTGGAGATCGTGACCCCGGAGCGATGTGTCCTTGAGATGGACGCCGTTTCCCTGATCGTCCCCGGCTCGGAGGGATATCTGGGCATCCTGGCCGATCACGCGCCTATCATCGCGGAGCTTACCCTGGGTAAGGTGACGATCAAGGATGAGGGCGGCCGAGAAACCAGCCTCGCCATCACAGGCGGGTTCATGGAAGCCAGCGGCAATGTCGTCCGCCTTCTCGCCGACAGCGCCGAACTGGCGGAGGAGATAGACGTCGTGCGTGCCCAGGAGGCAGTCAAGCGGGCGGAGGAACGTCTCCAGGAGACTGCCGCTCATGTTGACCATGCCCGTGCCGAAGCCGCGCTTCAGCGGGCCATCAATCGCCTGAGGGTGGCAAGGGGAGAGTAAGCAATTTCAGATTGCAGATTTCATATTTGCAGATTGAAAGCAGAACGGATTCCGGAATGCAGATTTCAAATTGCAGACCTGTCCGCCGAAGCCTCGGCGGAGGTGGATTGAAAAACAAGACGGCGGTCGTGACTTTGGCCGCCGTATTCATTTGCGGACCGCTGTTCCCCCAGGACATCCCCAGCGAGACCTGGATGAGCATCTACATCGGGACTGCGAAGATCGGGTACGCCCGGTCGTTCATCCGGAAGACCACCTACGAGGGCAAGCCCGCCTATCAGATTGACGACCTCAGCAGCATCAAAGTGGTCGTCATGGATGTGGAGGTCGGCCAGGAGATCGAATCCACCAGCATCCTGAGCGAACAATTCGAGCCCATCCGGCAGGACATCAAGATGTCGTCCGCCGGGCATAGCACCAGTATCATCGCCAGATACTCCCCCAGGGAGATCGTCGCCGAGATCGAGAACGTGCCGCCAGAGCGAGCATCCCGATCCGTCGGGAAGGGCGTCAAGAGCACCAAGACCATTCCTATTCCTGCGGGGAGCAGGATTATCACCGAGCCGCTGCCGCTCGACTCCAAGCTGAAAGTCGGGGATAAGTTCACCTTGAAGTATTTCGAGCCGATGTCCCTCAAGCTGGACGACGCCCGGATAGAGGTCCTCCGCACTGAGAAGATCAAAGTCGAGGACAAGGAGTATGATGCCCTGGTGATCAGGAGCGTGACCTCGCTGGGCGAAACGACTACCTGGCAGGACGAGCGCGGAAACTCGCTGAAGGCCGACACCTCGCTCATGGGCCTGACGATGACCATGATCCGCGAGCCGAAAGAAGTCGCCATGGACGAGGGTTATTCGCCGCCGTCGGACCTGGCGGTGATCACGTCATGCCCGGCATCGAAAGTGATTGAGAATCCTCGGCAGGTCCGGCACATGAAGGTTCGCCTCTCCGGCCTCAAGGACAAGGCCCTGGCGATCAGCGATCAGCGGCAGAAGGTGACGTACTCCAGGCCGACCGCCGAGTATGAGATCAATGCGCGACCCTTCGAGGGCAAGGGCCTCCTGCTGCCGATCAAGGAGCACAAGGAGTTCCTGGCCGAGACCCCCTATATCCAATCCGCCAATCCTCAGGTCGTCTCGACCGCCAAAGAGATCGTCGGCGATGAGAAGGATGCCCACAAGGCCGTCCTGCTTCTGCGCGATTGGGTGTACGGCAACATGAAGTCACGGGGCGACATAGGGGTCATGAGGCCGGCGGTGGACATCCTCGGCGCGAAGGAGGGAGTCTGCCGGGACTATGCAGTCCTGTACACGTCGCTCGCCCGAGCCGCCGGAATCCCGACGAAGTTCGTGACGGGGCTGATCTACTTTAACGATCGCTTCTACTACCATGCCTGGGCCGAAAGTTTCGTGGGGGAATGGATACCGGTTGACGCCACCCTGCCCGGGATACTCGTGGATGCCACTCACATCAAGCTCGCCGAAGGGGACACCTCCGCCATCTTCGATGCGATCAAGGCAGTGGGGAATCTGAAGGCGGAGATCATCGAAGCTGGATAGGTCTCAGCCTAAGGCGCTGGCTGTGCTTCCTCTTCTATCTTCACCGTCACCCGCACCGCATCCCCTTTCACCAGGGAGAGGCCCGGAGGAGCGAGCAACGGCACGACCTGGGAGAAGGTCTTGGTGCGGCTTCCGATCGAGATCGGCTTAGTCTTGATGGTCGTTACGTTCATCAACTGCTCCGGCCGGCCTGTGACGGAGATCGTCTGCGGGGACACCTCGATGCTTGTGACCTTGCAGGGGAACGGCGGCTGGCCCACTATCTCGGGGCTGATGAAGACTACCCGGCTTGCGGGCGCCTCCACCAGATCGAGATGAAGGTGAACCTTCTCCGGATTGAGCGTCAATCCCTTGACTGCTTTCCCGTATTCATCGACGGCGGAGACAGCGAAATAGTCATCTATGCTTCCGTCCGTTGCGAACTTGGTATCGACCGCCAGAATCACCTGGGACACAGCGCTTGTTTGCTTTGCCGTTCCACTGATCGCCACCCGGCTCGGCGAAAGCGCCGGCCTGCTGAACCGGTAGCCTACGGGAGGAGATCCGGTGAACTGAACGCTAACCATCATCATCCGGCTGATCCTTTCCTCCACGCTGACGGGCACTTCCCTTGGTGCGGGGGTGGCGGTCACCAGCCCCAAGAAGCCCTCGGGAACTCTCACGATCACGGGGAGCACCTGGCGGCCCGGATTCTTCCCCTGGAGATTGACATAGGCCATGATGGCATCCGGCTCGGCGGCGAGTGACTCGATATGCGAGCGAGCACCCTCCAAAGTGACTTTCACGGACTGAGGCGCGTCTGTGACGATGCGATGGGGGTCAACCTTGCGCACGTCCAGGGACACCCTGACGGCCTTCGTGATGCGCGGATTCTGGCCCTCGTTCGCATAGAACCAGATCACGATCGCCGCGCAGATCGCCAGTATCTTGTAGCCGAGATTCCGTTTTAGCATAACTAATCAGATGAGCCGGACCGCATCCTCGAGAATGCGCTCGAGACTGTCCGGCGGATATGGAACATGCTCTCGTGCCCGTCGCCGGTCCGAAGCAGTTCCGCAAGTTTGGCTCGCGTTTGTTCGGAATCCAGGCCTCGGAAGAGCGTCCCCTCGACCGAGAGTGAGACCATTCCGGTCTCCTCGGAGACGACCAGCACGACCGCATCGCTCTGCTCCGAGACCCCCAGGGCGGCCTTGTGCCGAGTATGGATCATCGTGCCGAGCCTGGGACTGTCGCTCAGCGGGAGAGTGCATCCGGCGGCAACGATCCTGTTTCCCCGCACGATCACTGCGCCGTCATGCAGCGGACTCCCTGGATGGAAGATAGTTCGGAGTAGCTCAGAGGAAACGAGCGCATCCATGCGGCTGCCGGTGGCGATGATGGTATCCAGGCCGACTTCCCGCTCGACGACGATGAGCGCCCCGATACTCGCCTTGGAAAGCTCCTCGGAAACCTTGGTGAGTTGGGCAATGAGCGCGGTGATATCCTCGCTCCTCAGTGAGGCGAACCCCCGGCCGAGGAACTTCAGGCGGCCGACCTCCTCCAGGGCATGACGCAGCTCGGGGTAGAAGAGGATCACCAGGGCGACCGGACCTAACAGGGAGAAATAGTTGAGAAGCCAATTCAGCGCCCGCAGGTGCAGCATACTGCTGATGGGCAGGAGCAGGAGGAATATTCCCAGCCCCCACATGATCTGCCAGGCCCGTGTGCCCTTCACGAGCATCATGAGCTTGTAGATGACGAAAGCCACGACAGTCATGTCTATGACTGCCGTCAACACCGATGTGAAGTTCATGCCGCCGAGCCGTCCCAGCCAGGCATTCACCGCATCCATGGCAGCTCCCTGCAAACATTCGTTCGTCGCGCCGGCCCAGGAACGATTATTCTACTGAAAGTATAACATTCAGAGCCCAATGCGGTCAATCATTGACAGTCGGATGTCTGTCTGCTAAACTGGCCTTGACCGTGATCCTCTAGGAGCACTAATGGAACAGACACTCGTTCTCATAAAGCCCGATGCGGTCAGCCGGGGGCTGACCGGGGAGATCATCCGCAGATTCGAAAACCGAACGCTCAGGATCAAGGCCCTCAAGATCCTTAATCCCTCGAGAGAGCTGATTGAGCGGCACTATGAGGTGCACAGGGGAAAGCCATTCTTCGATGATGTCGTGGCATTCATGACCTCAGGGACGGTCGTGGCCATGATTCTGGAGGGCGAAGACGCGATAGAGATTGTTCGGGAGATGATGGGTGCGCTTGAGCCGACCGAGGCTCGGCCGGGGACGATTCGAGGGGACTTTACGCTTGTTGTGAGGAAAAATCTGGTTCACGGCTCGGACACCCTGGAGAGCGCGAAGAGGGAGATACCGATCTGGTTTAGGAAGGATGAGATCCTTCCCTAGAAGCACGAAGCACTAAATCCGAAATTCGAAACAAATTCAAATGACCGAAATCCCAAAGACCAAACCCTCATCTAAGAGTTTGGCGCATTTCCCATTTCGAATCTGCTGTTTGTTTCGTGCTTCGGATTTCGGATTTCGAATTTCCGATTCTGAGAGGTAAAGATGGCAAGGATAAGCAGGAGAGATTTTCTTAAGGACACGGCGGCGACCGGGGTCGGGATATACGCCACCATGCTGCCGATCGAGTTGTCGGCCGAATCCGGGAAGTCGAGGGTCGTCATTATGACCGGCTCCGGGGTTCTGAAGAATCCCGACGGCGTCAGTCCCACGAGCCTGGGCATGGACTCGGTAGGCGAGTCGGACAAGACGATCAATCAGTCGGTCCTGAACTCCATGCTTGGTCAGGGGATGCAGGCGTTCACGAGTGCCAAATCGGATGCGGCCGCCTGGAAGAAGCTCTTCAAGCCCACCGATGTCGTGGGCCTGAAAGTGAACTGCCTCTTTGCCAAGGGAGCATCCACCCGGCCGGAGCTCGTCGCCGGGATCATTTCGGGGTTGAAACTCGCGGGCGTCAAGCCGGATAACATCATCGTTTGGGATCGGAATGACCGCGAGATGGTTCGCGCCGGCTTTGTGATCAATCGAGGGCCGGGGGTGAAGGTCTACGGCACGGAGGGTGATTACGAAGAACCGACGACTGCCGGCAGCTTCAAAGGCCGGCTGAGCAAGATTCTGACCCAGAAGATCACCGCGCTGATCAACCTGCCCATCCTGAAGGATCATAACATGACCGGGATCTCCTGTACAATGAAGAACCACTACGGCTCGCATGATAATCCTGGCGAGCATCATCGCAACGGCGGCGATCCATTCCTCGCCGAGCTGAACTCCATCCCGGCGATCCGGGACAAGACTCGCCTGATCGTCACTGACGCGCTCAAGCCGTTCTGCAACGGCGGACCCGGTTACAAGCCGGAATACGTCTGGGATTACAATTCGCTTCTGATAGCGACCGATCCCGTGGCCATGGACTATCAGGGCTGGCAGATAATCGAGGCTCGTCGGCAGGAGGTCGGGCTGCCCTCATTGGCGGATTCAGGGCGGCCGACGAAGTACCTGGCGACCGCTGCGGGCATGAACCTGGGGACGGATGATCCGTCTAAGATGGAGATCGTACTGCGGACGATCTAGTATGGGAGTATGGGAGTATGGGAGTGTGGGAGTCCTGTTTACCCCCATACCCCCACACGTTAGGATAGAGAGGCAGCATTATGTACAAGATCACTCGTCGTGAGTTTCTGCGGCGCGCTGGAATAGTCGGGGTCGTGACTTGCGTGGCCGGAGAGGAGTTCCTCGGCCTGATGGAGGCTCAGGCGGCTGTTCAGCCGACGCTCTCGGTCGCATCGGGCGGGAGCCCCGAGATCCTGGTAAAGAAAGCGATTGACGGGCTGGGGGGCATCAAGAAGTTCGTCAAGCCGGGAAATATCATCGTCATCAAACCGAACCTCGCCTGGGCGAGAAGGCCCGAGCAGGCGGCGAATACGAATCCCGAAGTGATTTCGGCGCTGATCCGGCTATGCAAGCAGGCGGGCGCGAAGAGGATCACGGTGCTCGATCATTCGTGCGACAGCACCGAAGCGGCCTTCGCGGTGAACGGCGTGAGGGATGCGGTGAAGGCCGGGGCAAGGCTCGTTGCCGCGGATAAGAAGTTCATGTTCCGGGACATCAAAATCCCCAAGGGCAAGGTTCTCAAGGCCGATCAGTGCGCCAAGGAGATCCTCGACGCCGACGTGTTCATCAATGTGCCCATAGCCAAGGTCCACGGCTCCACGACCATCACGGCGAGCATGAAGAACATGATGGGGACGAACTTCGATCGGCAGGCGTGGCACCAACTCGACCTGGAGCAGTGCATCGCCGATTACTCGACCGCCGTGAAGCCGGACCTGATAGTGCTGGACGCCATACGGATCCTCCTCACCCGAGGGCCGAAGGGTCCGGGGCAGATGAAGGATGTCGGGCAGATCATAGCGGGAACTGACCCGGTGGCGATCGATGCCTATGCGACCAAGCTCCTGGGGAAAGATCCGAAACAGGTGAGCCATATCAAGTATGCCGCCGCTCTGGGCGTTGGGCAGATTGATCTGAAGAAAGTTACGCTTCGTAAGGCATAGCCAGGAACACAGATTCCACAGATTAGCCACAGATGACACAGATGAGAACTATCCGCCGAATCAGCCAGATAGCCTTCTTCGGCTTCTTTCTCTTTCTCATCCTGAGGACCGTCTATCCCCTCAAGGGCGGGCTGCCGGTTGATCTCTTCGCCCGGCTCGACCCTCTGGTCGCGGGCGCCACGATGCTCGCCTCCCGGTCATTCATACGCCCCATGATGCTATCGCTTGTCATCATAGGAATGACTCTCGTCCTGGGGCGGGTCTTCTGCGGATGGATCTGCCCCATGGGAACGACCCTCGATGCCTCGGACAAGGTGTTCTTCCGAGCCAAGAGGCGCAGAAATGAGCCGCGATTCCTCAGCTTCAAGTATTACGTCCTCGTTGCCCTGGCGGTTTCGGCGCTGTTCTCCATGCAGGCGGTCTACCTGCTCGACCCCCTAAGCCTGCTGAATCGAACCGTGGTCCTCGTCTTTGTCGCCCCAATCCAGATCATCCCTCGGGCGCTGTACCATCTCGCGTATACATGGTCGGGGAACGGCCTCTTTATGTGGCTCAGCGATCATATGTCTGCATGGCCGTCGGTCGCGGGTCCGCAGTTCTATTTCCGACAGGCATTCATAGTGATGGCCGTCTTCGTTGGGATTGTGAGCCTGAACAGTCTCTCACGGCGGTTCTGGTGTCGGAATCTGTGCCCGCTTGGGGCGCTGCTGGGATTGCTCTCATTCGTGCCGGTGCTGAAGAGGGTCGTCGGTGACTGCAATGACTGCACCCGATGCGCGACCGACTGCAAAATGGCGGCCATTCCCGAGAATCCGCGCCT
>DASRZD010000491.1:0-2178 GCA_035686805.1 Armatimonadota bacterium | reverse complement strand
CCTTGAGGCCGCCGACCTGGTAGAATGATGATCGAAAGCTGTACAAGGGGATTTCAGATTGCAGAAGCGGTTTTTTCAATCTGCAATTTGCGATCTGAAATTTGAAATTGGGTATGTTGGATTGGCGTAGAATGTGTTTACCCCTTTTGGTCCTGACGGCAATTGCCTCAGCAGAAACGAAACACACATGGAAAGACCACCCGTCTCTTTTCGTCGAGCGCTCGGATGTGTCGAGGATACTCGAACGAGCGAAGAAACACGATTGGGCTCAGGCGACTTTGGACAGTGTTCGTCAGCATGCGGAGAAGTTATATTCTGAAAAGATCGAGTATCCGCCCTCGACCGGGCGTCATGCCGTGACTTACATCTGCTCGGATTGCCAGGAGCCGCTGAAGACCCTGTCGCCCACTCAGCATCAATGCCCTAAGTGCGGGAAGATCTACTCCGGCCTGCCTTACGATGCCCACCTGTACAATGGCCGGCATGATGCGCTTGCCCATTCCGCCTCTAACCTCGGACTCGCCGCCCTGCTGTTCGGCAAGCCGGAATACGCCCGCAAGGCCCTCGACATACTGCTCGGTTATGCCGACCGATATGCATCTTATCCACTGCTGGACGTCCGAGGGGATCAGAGTCCGTCCGCCGCACACATTTCGGATCAGACGCTGAATGAGTCAATCTGGCTTATTGACATCGCCTGGGCGTATGACCTCGTGCTCGGCATGCACGTCGGTTCGGAGGCCGAGCATCGGAAGGTCGAGGATAAGCTGCTTCGGGCGTCGGTGGAGACGATCAAGCGCTATCGGGCGGGGAAGAGCAACTGGCAGTCATGGCACAATGCGGGGATGCTCACTGCGGCCGTCGCTATGAGGGATGAAAAGCTCTTTGACGAAGTGCTGAACGACCCCGAGTGCGGCTTCTACTTCCAGATGAAGAACAGCGTGGGCGCGGACGGCATGTGGTATGAGGGGTCGTGGTCATATCACTCTTATTCCGTCTCGGCGCTGCTCAAGACAGCCGAAGCCGCTCGGCGGTCTGGGATTTATCTATATGCTTGCCCTGAGTTGAAGAAGCTGCTGGAAGCTCCATTGCAGGCCGTCATGCCGAATGGAGCAACTCCGGCTCTCAATGACGGCATGGAAGGCCATCCCGGAGGATGGCATTATGAGGTGGCGGCGGCTCGGTGGGACGATCCGCTGTTTCAGGACGTCGTCTCGCGCATGAAGCGGTCAGGCTTGGATGCGCTCATCATCGGGGTTGAGAAGCCCAAGGCCCACAAGAACGTCCTCTCCAGCACGATTCTGCCTGCGAGCGGGCTTGCGATTCTCAGACGAGGCCCCGACGGATCGGGGCAGGCTGATCAGTACGTCAGTCTGGACTTCGGCCCGCACGGCGGGGGGCACGGGCACCCGGACAAGCTGGCGTTGAACTACTTCACGAGGAATCAGACGTTCGCCCCCGACGTCGGCCGCGGCTGGCCATATAACCTGCCCATCCACCAGCAGTACTACAAGTCTACTCTCTCGCACAATACGGTCGTTGTGGATGAAACCCCTCAGGCGCAGTGCGAGGGCTCGCTGGAATCGAGCGACTTCCATGGCGACTACCACGTCGTCACTGCCCGAGCGGACACGTGCTATGAGGGCGTGAAGATGCGGCGGACCGTGGCGATGTCGGATTCATGGCTGCTCGATGTCTTCGAGGTCGAGAGCGCGGCCGAGCACACGTACGATTGGGTCTGGCACGGGCGAGGAGAGTTCGCGAGTTCATTGCCTGCCGAGCCCTATGAGCTAACGGCCGCTCACCCGAGCTATTCCTACCTGAGCAACGTCCGCAAGGGCGATGGTTCCGATGATTGGAAGGCGGCCTGGATGCTCCCCGCCGGAAAGGTCCATGCCCTGTTCAAGGGCTCACCCGCCCGCGAGGCATTGCTATGCAATGCGCCGGACAACCCTCGCACGAATACCCTCCACAGCGTCATCCTCCGCGACAAGGAGAAGAAGGCCCGCTTCGCCGCCCTCTTCTCCCTCAAGCCGATGAAATGGGATGACCTGCCGGAGTCTCTCCAAGCAAAGATCGAATGAAACACGGAGGGAACGGAGGATAGCCAGGGGATCTCCCGCCTTCCTGCATTAAGTCACTGGCGCTCGCCATCCGATGCCCGTCTTGCAGGGGGCG
>DASRZD010000490.1:0-2019 GCA_035686805.1 Armatimonadota bacterium | reverse complement strand
TGGAACGCCGAAGACCGCATGAAGGTTGACATGGACCCGACCCGCATGGGATTCGGCCGGCAGCTTGCCAAGTGCGGCGACAACCCGAAGGTCGTGACCCTGCACGCGGATATTTCTAATTCAATTTGCATCACAGAGTTCGAGAAGGCCGACGTATGCCGAGCCGACCGTGTATTCAGCATCGGAATCGCCGAGCAGAACATGATGGCGGTTGCGGCCGGCCTTGCCAAGGAAGGCAGGATTCCGATCACCGGGACCTATGGAGTATTCGCGTCCGGTCGAGCGTGGGATCAGATTCGAACCAGCATCTGCTACGCCAACCTCAATGTCAAGATCGCCGGCGCACACGGCGGCATCTCGGTTGGGGCGGATGGCGCGACTCACCAGGCGCTGGAGGAGATTGCCCTGATGGCGATCCTGCCGAACATGAACCTACTCGTCCCGGCGGACAGCGTCGAGACCGCGAAGGCGACCTGCACGGCGATCAACCAGATCGAGGGGCCGGTCTACATCCGATATGCCCGCGAGGCGACCCCAATTATCACAAGCGATAGCACGCCGTTCGTCTTCGGGGAGGCGAACGTCATCCGCTATCGAGGCGCGAAGGATCGGTTCATGGACGCCTTCGAGACCGTCCTGGCATCCGACTACAAGAGCGAGAACGAGGACATCGCCATCATTGCGTGCGGGCCGATGGTTTCCGAGGCGATGCGCGCGGCCTATATCCTCAAGGAGGACTCCGGCCTGGAGACTCGAGTGCTCAATGTCCACACCGTCAAGCCGCTTGATCACGAGGCAGTCGCTCGCGCGGCGAGTGAGACGGGGGCAGTCCTGACGGCCGAGGAGCATCAGGTCGGAGGGTTCGGCAACATCATCGCAAGCTCGATCCTCAAGAAGGCGGGAAGATCGGTCGCCTTCGACATGATCGGCGTCCCGGACCGGTTCGGCGAATCGGGCGCGCCGTGGGAGCTGATGCAGGAGTTCGGCCTGACGGCAGAGTTCCTGGCAGCCAAGGCGCAGGAGATTCTGGGGAAGAAATAGGCCCCATCCGTCCGATCCGTCCGATCTTGGAGGCACCATGCGAGTAATCATCACCGCCTTGCTCATCATGCTTGCCACAGGAGTGAATGCCATGACAGAGGCCGATTTCTATGTCTCCCCAAAGGGCAATGATGGATGGTCCGGGACTCTCGCCCAGCCCAATGAGATGAAGACCGATGGGCCGTTTGCATCCATTCAGAAGGCTCAGCAGGCCGTCCGCAAGCTCAAGAGCCCAGGAACCGTGCTCATCCGCAAGGGCACGTATCAGATTACCGAACCCCTTGTCTTCACGCCCGAGGATTCGGGGGATACCTACGCGGCGTATCCGAGCGAGAAGCCCCTCATCTCGGGAGGAAAGCGCATCACCGGCTGGGCAAAGAACGGCGAGCTCTGGACGGCGAACCTTCCCACCGACTGGTATTTCCGCGATCTCTATGTCAACGGCCAGCGCCGATCCCGCCCTCGACTCCCGAAGGAGGGCTTTTTCCATATCGAAAGTGAGATTGCGCCCGATGTGAAGAACGCTTTCCACTACGCCGAAGGAGACATCAAGCCCTGGCAGAACATGGACGACGTCGAGTTGATCGCTTTCAATGCCTGGGATGAGCTCCGCTTCCACATTGCCAAGCTGGACCCCGAGACTCGAATCGTCACCTTCACCGGTTCGAATAACTGGCCCTGGGGCGCATGGGGTCAGAGTAGCAAGCGCTATTACGTGGAGAACGTCCGCGAGGCCCTCGATGCTCCCGGCGAATGGTATCTGGATCGGAAGACCGGCGTCCTGTCTTACTTACCCATGCCGGGCGAGGACATGAAGAAGGCCGAGATCATCGCTCCGGTGCTGAACGAACTGTTGACCGTCCGCGGCGATGCTGGAAAGCCGGTTGAGCGTCTAACTCTCAAGGGTCTGTCATTCCGCTATGCCGGCTGGGAACTCCCGAAGGAGAGCTATATCTCCATCCAGGCCGCAGTCAAGAT
>DASRZD010000489.1:0-4185 GCA_035686805.1 Armatimonadota bacterium | reverse complement strand
CCCGGACGATCGCTCTACGCCTGCAGGGGAAGGGATTGGACAAGGCGACTCTGCGCACCGGCATCCGGGCACGGGCCCTGATCCTCGGACTGATACTCGTTCCGTTGAACTGCTACTGGGTCACCATGACGGAGATCAAGTTCTGTAGCAACGACTCCACGTGCGTTTCCCTGTTCATGACAGTCGTCACCATCATCTTCTTCCTCACTCTCGCCAACCTCCTGATCTCCAAGCGATTCCCCACTCAAGCCTTGAGCCAGGGTGAGTTGATGGTCGTCTACGTGATGCTCAGCATCTCGACCGCGATGGCCGGTCATGACATGATGGGCAACCTCCTCCCCAATCTCGCGAACGTCTTCTGGTTCGACACGCCGCAGAACGGCTGGGAGAAGTTCTACCGCTATATCCCGACCTGGTTCGCGCCAAGGAGCAAGGACGCCCTGCAGGGGTTCTACCTGGGAAGCAGCACCCTCTACACGAAGGAGCACTTGCTCGCATGGGCAGTGCCGGTCGCCGTGTGGGGCATGTTCATGATGGTGATCGCTTACATCATGCTCTGCACGAACGTCATCATCCGCAAGCAGTGGATGGAGAAAGAGAAGCTGACCTTCCCCATAATCCAGATGCCGCTCGAAATGACCCGCGAGGGCGGGATGTCCGGCTTCTTCGGCAACCGAATCATGTGGATGGGATTCGCAATCCCGGCGATCCTCGAGACGATCAACGAGTTGAACTACTTCTACCCCTCGATCCCCACGGTCCAGATCAAGCTCTACAACCTCGGGCCGTTCTTCACCACAAGACCCTGGAATGGAGTCGGATGGTTCCCTATCTCGTTCTATCCCTTTGCGATCGGTTTGGCGTTCTTCCTGCCGTCTGACTTGTCGTTTAGCTGCTGGTTCTTCTATCTTTTCCGAAAGGCGCTGGACATCTCGGCGGTGGCGATGGGATTCCGCGATCCCGGCTCGAGCCCGGCCATGCAGCGATTTCCGTACTTCGCGGAGCAGTCCGCCGGCGCATGGGTGCTAATCGCCCTGCTCATGATCTACGCTAGCCGGAAACACCTGGTGCAGGTATTCAGGCGCGCAATCGGCAAGGAATCGGAGCTTGATGACTCCACCGAGCCGATGTCGTATCGCACGGCACTCACGGGGATTGGAATGGGCTTGGTGCTCCTGTTCGGATTCTGTCTGGTGGCGGGGGCATCGTGGTATCTGCCGATCATCTACTTCGCGCTCTACTTCATCGTGGCAATCGCCATCACGAGGATTCGGGCGGAGCTCGGGCCTCCCGCGCATGAGCTGAACTTCTTCCGGCCGGACGAGATCATGACCGCCGCCTTCGGAACTCAGGCGCTCGGGGTGCGGAACATGACGATCATCAGCTACTTCTACTGGTTCAATCGGGGCTATCGGAATCTGGTCATGCCCCATCAGCTCGAAGCCTTCAAGATCGGCGAGGCGAGCAAATCGAGCGGGCGGAAGCTGGCATGGATCATCATGCTGGCGACGCTCGTCGGCGTCATAGCGACGTTCTGGTCGCTGCTCCACATGTACTACATCAATGGGGCTGCAACGGCCAAGATCCAGGCGGGGTATCGGACCGGCATCGGGAGCTATGCCTTCGACCGCCTGAATGGCTGGGTGATCAATCCGAAGAAGGTGGATATTCCTGGAGTGAGTTTCATGGGGGTAGGGGCGGCGTTCGCACTTTTTCTCTCGCTTATGAAGGCGCAATTCCTGTGGTGGCCGTTCCATCCCATTGGCTACGGGCTGGCGGTGAGCTATGCCATGGACTACTTCTGGTTCACGGCGCTCATCGGCTGGCTGTGCAAGCTGCTCACGATCCGCTACGGCGGCATCAAGATGTACCGCAAAGCGCTCCCGTTTTTCATGGGTTTGATCCTTGGAGACTACGTCGTCGCGAGCATCTGGACCCTCATCGGCTGGGCGATGGGCGTGACGACATATCGGACGTTCATATTCTGAGGCCAGCAAGAATAGGTTGGACGCGCAACGATTCGCCGCCAGCATGGGTGGTAAATCCGCGTTCCGCGCCTTGCGAACAAAGATGGAAAGCTAGTCCACGGCTACTTGTCATCCAGCGCGCGGACGAACAAGACCCGGCTGCGTGTACATCCGACCGGCTGATGTGGAGACGGCTGAGATGAACGGTGACTCTGCCGACGTGCTAATCGGCTTAATCATCAGAGGCCGAGCCGATGATGTGGGAGTTGGAGCCGGATATATTACCTGTCTCTCATATTCCTGCGTTGTAAAGTCGTGTCTGTCTTCTAGCATTGGGTTTCCAAAGTCCATGTCGGGCTCCTCTCTAAGAAACCGTGCCTCCTAAAGCAACTCGCGGTACTCTTTATGCTCCCAACCCATGGATATCACTTGGGACTCTATATGTACCCGAAGTTTGTCCAAGTCAATCGAAGGCTCCCTTGGGTTGAGTTCACTAATCCTATTATAGGTTTCCTGTAGCTGCCGCTGGAGGTCCTCCTGGCCTGGTTGAGCGGCAGCTTGGACGATTTGCGCTCTTAGGTTTCCGAGCTGCGCCTGCACCTGCAGTTCGCATTGGATCTTAGCGAGAGCTTGTTGTGCAAGCTGGCTACCGACCTGCAGACGAAAACCTGGGTCGGGTGGTAGTGCACGGCAGAGCTTCTGCTTCCACCTAAAGGCAGACGTCTGCTGGCTGCTTTCTATTACCACTGTCGTCGTATCCAATTCCCTCTGGTCGCTTTCTCCAAGAAAGACCAAGGGGTCGAAGAACTCTTTGAGCTTCAACTCCTGTTCATAGTCCTTATATAGCTGCCAGAGAATATCCTCCTCGTCCTCGGAAGCATCGATAACGTTCGTCAGTCCTATCGATTTTCTGGCTTCATCCCTGAAGATAAGATGTTCGTGCGTATACAGACGTTCTGTAAGCTCGTCTACTATGCCGTCCAGAATCTTGCGATCCTGGCCATCCCCCATGTGTAAAGACAAGAGCTTTCTTGCCAGTTCTCGGATTTGGGTGTGGGCCCTTTTCACATTTCCCAGTGCTAAAGGATGCACTTTGGTGGACAGGCTTTGGAATACCCGTGTAATATTGTCTTCTCCAGAAATATTGACCCTTTCCGGATCTCTAGCCAACGCAATAAAAGATGTCACATCTTCTACGCTAATACCGAGTGGTTGGTTCGTTTGCTCATCTCGTGGGTTGAACAGATTCGCCACTGTAGGATCGATGGGACTAAGCTCACCTGTTCGACTCATGACTATCTTGTCTGCACCCAAAGACGTCAGGGTTGCGGCGCTGTGTGCATGCAATGGTATCAGGACGCAGAACGTATCCGCATGATTTCTAATTATGTTAACAAGCGGCCAAGCAGTATTAGTATCCCCACCCCGACTGTAAATAACCAGATCGAGTTGCTTTAAAGACCCATTATCTGCCAAGGCCTTCAAGTGGCTTGTGATTATATGGACCTGATCGCTAGCAATGGACCCCTGAATGCCCCTAAATGCTACCGTGGAGAAACGATCACCAGTTACCAGCGTAAGTACTGCTGACTTACGAGCCTTCTCCAGCTTCCTAATCAGTTCAATACGGTTTTTAGCAGCCATAGCAAGTAACTCAGCAACAAACTATCAAGGCCGAGGATGACACTCTAACACACACCAGCTAGCTTGTCAAGCGGCCTTCCCTACGCTATTCTTACGTTATGCCTAGGTCCACGATGCTCATCGGGCGTAGCCGCACGAGTCCCCGCCAGGTTATCCAGCCTTTTCATCTTTATAGCTAATATCAAGCTTATCACTAAAGCCGCAAGCGGTCAACATCTGCTTGATAAACAGGTAATTGTACCAGACTCATTCCGCCATCTACGCCTGACGTCCCTCTGCCCTCGCTATCAACTCGTCCTGCTCCGCCGGGGAGAGTTTGGCGAAGAGGGCGTTGAACCCGGCGATGCGCACTAGGAGGTCGGGGTACTTCTCCGGGTTAGCCTTCGCATCACGAAGAGTGTCGGCATCCAGGCAGCCGATTTGAAGCTCCTGACCGCCGTCGGCGAAGAAGGCATCAACTAACGCAAGGAGGTTCTTATCGGAGACGGTATTCGGGGAAAGCGTCAGGTTCAGGTTGTACCCGCCCTGCCAGTACTCGGCCGGCCGGAGCTTGAGGACGCTGTTCAGGAGTGCG
>DASRZD010000488.1:0-2139 GCA_035686805.1 Armatimonadota bacterium | reverse complement strand
ACGGGGGCGCTGGCGGTGACCGAATAGCCGAACTCACCCCTGAAGATGTTGCCCAGCCACCGAATGTACTGGAGCGGAGCGGGATCGTTGAGCCCGTATTTCGCTATCAGGGCATCCATCATCTCGGGGGTGATCCGATCGCTCGTGACGTAGGCGGCCAGACGCTGGCCGGGTGGAAGGATCATCATGACTGAGAATACCAGCAAGGAGACTCCCGCCAGCACCAGGATCATAAATAGCAACCTTCTCACGATGAATGAGTAGAGGTTCAAAGGCGACTCCTTGTCGGTGGTTCGTTGCACCAAAATAGGACGGTGTCGGTGAGCTGTCAATGCATGAACGTTCCGTCGGATGAGATTGCCGTTTCGACCTTCGGAAGATCATCTCGAAAAAAGGCCCGCAGTCCTGATGACCGCGGGCCGGAGCCTCAGCTCTTCGTTTCGATCACTTCTTCAAAAGAGGAAGTTTCTGGAAGGGCTCGGAATCCATGGAGTTATAAACGTATCCCTTCACCCAGTCCTTGAAGTAGTAATTCACCGTCGCCTGGCTGTAGATGATGGCGATGGCGTCCTGAAGCCAGATGTCCTGGAGCTTGTAGTACATTTCCTGGCGCTTGGCGGGATTGACCTCGATCGCGGCGGCGGCGACGAGCTTGTCGGCCTCGGGGTTGTTGTAGCCAGCGCGCCCGGAGAAGTAGCCGCTCGAACTCTGGTAGGGGCCGGCGTAGTCGCTCGGGTCCGGATAATCAGGCGCCCATCCCATGAAGTAGATCGGAAGCTGCTTGTTCTTGTTGAGGTTGGTGTACTGGGCCCACTCGGCGCCGCGAACGGTGATCTGGAACTTGGGATTGAGGGAGGAGATGTTCTCGGCGAGCATCTTCGCGCCGAGCTCGCGCACCGTGTTGCCCGAGTTGTAGAGGAGGTCGAGCTTGAAGCCCTGGTCCCAGAGCTTGCCACCAAAGGCCTTCTTGAAGGCATCGGCAGCCTTGGCGAGATCGAAGGGCCTGGAAGTAAGCTTCATGTTCTTATAGGGCAGTCCGACCGGGTAGGGTGTGACGGGGTCGATGGAGGTATTATTGGAAATATCCCTGATGTAGGTCGCCTCGTCCCATGCGTAGGTAAAGCCCAGCCTTACGTTGAGATCGGCGAAGAAATCGGCAGGGACTCCCTGGCCGTCGAGGGCGCCGGAATAGGTCGCGGGATTGTCCTTGGTGTTGATCTTCATGTTGAAGTGGATACCCGCGAGGCTGATGGTGGGAAGCCTCTCGAATCTCTGGATTCCCTTCTCGCCGGCCATCTCGGGATAGTTCGTGGCGTTGACGTCGACATAGTCCGCATCGCCCTGCTCGAGCATCAGCTTGCGGGTCGACCACTCGGTGACGACCTTGCGAATGCCGAACTTGAGGGCGGGCTTGGGTCCCCAGTAGGCGTCATTGCGCTCGACCTTGTACTGGATGTTCTTTTCCCAGCTCGTGAGTTTGTAGGGGCCAGTCCCATTGGCCTTGTCGAAGAGGGTTTCCTTGCCGGTCGCCGGATTGTTGGACGCGACGAAGGTCGCCTCGGTTCCGTCCCAGCCTCCCTGGGCAATGGTCCACTTCTTGTCGATGATCGAGGCCCACTGGCCGGCCATCACCGATACGAAGGGCGGGAAGGGGTCTTTGAGGTGGAAGACGACCGTGTTGCCCTTGGCTTGGATGGCATTCGCGATGTCGGCGAATTTGATGTTGACCTTGCCGTCATCGCCGCGGGAGCCGGACACATCGGAACCGAAGAAAATATTGAACCAAATCCAACCGGGGCCGCCATCGGGATCGGTCACCAGGTTGCGTTGGATGGAATAGGCCACATCCTCGGCAGTGAGGCGATCGCCGTTGTGGAACTTGACGCCGGAGCGGATTTTGAAGGTGTAGGTCTTCCCGTCCTTGGATACGCCGCCATTGGCCAGGGTCGGAACTTCGGTGGCGAGGCCGGGCTTGAACTTGTCGAGGGCCGCGCCGTCGTAATTGACGAGCCGGTCATAAATGATGCTGATGGCACCCCAGGACACGTTGTCATAGGCGACCGCTGGGTCGAGGCTGACGACGTCTCCGAACGACGCGGCGACGAAGGTGTCCGGATTCTTCACGGTCTGGGCGCCGAC
>DASRZD010000487.1:0-4692 GCA_035686805.1 Armatimonadota bacterium | reverse complement strand
CACGCGCCAAGGAGAGGATTCGCACTGAGTACATCCCCTATGAGGTGCCCTCGCGCCAGGAGCTTGCGCAGCGGCTCGCCGCGGTTCTCAATGTCGTGTACCTTGTCTACAACGAAGGGTTCGTGACTACGGCGGGAACTGCCCACTCCCGACGGGATCTCGCGGAGAACGCCATCTACCTCTGCAGATTGATTGTCGATCTTCTTCCGGAGCCCGAAGCCATCGGCCTCCTCGCACTGATGCTTCTGCATGAATCCCGCAGGTCCGCACGCACAGACGCGGAGGGTGATCTGATCACTCTCGAGAATCAGGACAGGTCGCTCTGGAATCAGGATTTGATAGCGGAGGCGGCCGGCCTGGTACATCGCTCACTCCTGTCCGGCCGGTTCGGGTCCTACACCCTTCAGGCTGCAATTGCAGCGGTCCATGGCGTCTCATCTTCGGTGGAAACGACAGATTGGGCTCAGATTGTCACTCTTTACGACATGCTTATGGAGTCGAATCCCTCGCCTGTCGTGGAACTCAACCGTGCGATCGCGGTAGCGATGCGTGACGGGCCATCCGCCGGGTTGGCCCTCGTCGATGCTCTGCTTGACCGCGGAGAGCTTGCCGATTATCACCCGGCTCACGCGGCACGTGCGGACCTGAACCGGAGGCTGGGGCGCATCGAGGAGGCTGCAGCATCCTACCGACGCGCCCTTGATCTTGCGCGCCAGCAGCCGGAGCGCCGGTTCCTGCAGAAGCGGCTTGGTGAAATTTCGCGAAATTCCTCCTGAAACTGTCCCCCGTACCGGTTCCCATACGACTAATTGGCGAAATTACATTCGGTGAGGCGTCCGTCAGCGATATCGGGATTGTCGCCACACCAGAGGAGAAGGATATGCAGTTCTTTGTCTACGGTTCCCCGTCAAATCGGCAGCAGCCCCGGGATCCCGCTGCTCTGGGCAAATTCATGGAGGAGTCTATCAAGCAGGGAATCCTTATCACCGGAGGCGGGCTCAATCGCAAGGAGACCAGGATACGCACTGCCGAGGGCAACGTCTCGATCACCGACGGCCCCTTTCTGGAAGGAAAGGAACTGATGCCCGGTTTCGTCATCATCCAGGTCGATACCAGGGAGCAGGCAATTGAGTGGGTCAAGAACCAGCAAAGGCTCTATGGCGATGGGGAGACGAGCGTCGTCCAGATCTACGGCGCCTCGTAGTCATCATGCCGGTGGGTTCTCTGCGGAGCACACCGGCAGCCTATTCCCAGCAGCTTTTCGACAGGATCTCGATGACCATCATGGCTGTCAGCAATATGGACCAGTCGAAGGCGTTCTACACCGAGAAGCCGGGCACGATGCAGCTCTACCTCTCGACCCCGGACATCCAGGCGGCATACAACACGCTCCGCTCCAAGGGAGTGAAAGTCACCGAAATCAAAGATAACCTGTATGGTCCCGGTTCAGGTACAAAGTGGTTCAGCCTTGAGGATCCGGACGGCAATCAATGGCTGATCTGGCAGGAGGCAAAAGGATAGTTCTCACTCGGTACGTTTCGGCCCATTCAACAGCTCGAGTGCGGGGTCAGGCGAATCCGGGTCTATTATTGGAACAATTACGACTACCGGGCGACCGACGACGAGTCGATGCAGCCGTGTGTCCGTCGCCGGTGCGCCTCCCCTTACGGATTTCGTGTGTAAGTCATTGACTTTCATACGAAGATTCCGTATGCTGATTTTAGACCAATCATGATATTCAATATCCAGAGGTTTTCCACTCACGACGGTCCCGGCATACGGACGGTGGTGTTCTTCAAGGGATGCCCGCTGCACTGTCCCTGGTGCGAAAACCCCGAAAGCCAGTCCATAGAACCAGCGCTCATGTACGACCCGGGGCTCTGCATCGGCTGCCTTGATTGCGCGGCTGCCGCCTCGGATGGCGAGGTCGCCGTCGGCGAGCCTGACGAAACGGGTCACAGGCGTCCCATCTTTCACCGGGCGCGGATGGGCAGCCTCGAGCGCTTCCGTCGGGTGTGTCCGACCGGGGCGCTCACCGTGACGGGCGAAGAGCGGTCGGTGGCGGAGATCGTGGCCGAGGTTGAGAAAGATCTGGCTTTCTACGGCGACGACGGCGGGGCGACTCTGTCCGGCGGAGAGCCATTCATGCAGCCCGGTCTGGTGATGGCCGTCGCGCGTGCTCTCGGCGAACGGGGCATCGGCACTGCGGTCGAGACTTCGCTTCAGGCGCCGTGGAGCGCAATAGAGCCTGCACTTCCCTACATCTCGCTCTTTCTCGCGGATGTGAAGCACACCGACGCTGTGAAGTACCGAAAGGCGACCGGCGGCAATCTGGCGGTTGTCAGCGAGAACTTTCGTCGTCTCGCCGGTGCCGGAGCGCAGGTGATTGCGCGGGTACCGGTGGTTCCCGGGTTCAACGACTCGGCCGATGAGATGGAGGCAATTCTTCAGTTCATCTCATCGCTTTCGAATATCAGGGAGGTGCACTTCTTGCCCTACCATACGCTTGGCAATGGCAAATATGCACTCCTCGGCATGGACCTGCAGATGGCGGCAGTCGCTTCGCTGCCGAATGAGAAGATGGAGCCCTACGCGGAAGCTGCGCGGAATCTGGGGCTCGCGGCCGTGATTGGAGGATGACACATGGTAGCTACCGAACTTGAACTGCACGTGACGGACAGGATCGCAGATCTCAAGAAGAAATTCCTTGATACAAAACCAACTGTCTGCGTGGAGCGCGCAGAGATCTATACCGAGGTATACCGCGACCAGGAGGCGGAGCCGGTCGTCGTGAAACGAGCCATCGCCCTTTCAGAAACGCTCAAGAGGATGACGATCAGGATCGACGATGGCGAGCTTATCGTCGGTAACCAGTCATCCCGGCTCCGGGCGGCGCCCATCTTTCCCGAGTACGCGGTCGATTGGATCCTCGGCGAGCTCGATGAGTTCGAGAAGCGTCCGGGTGACGCATTCTTCCCCTCCGAGGAGACGAAGAGCGAGCTCAGACGTATCCTCCCTTACTGGAAGGGAAAGACGCTCATCGAGAAGGGCAATGCGCTCATGAGCGACCTGATGCGGCAGATCCACGATTCAGGCATTATCCGGGCGGAGGGTAACCTGACTTCGGGTGACGGCCATATAGCGGTGAGCTTTGAGATGGCTCTGTCTCAGGGGATCGGCGGGATCCTCGCCGGAGTGCGCAGGCTGCAGGGCCGCATTGACGAGACCGGGCAAACCGGGCTGCGGCAGGCGCAGTTCTACCGCTCGGTGGTCATTACGCTTGAGGCGGTATCGCAGTTCATCCGCCGGTTCGAGAAACTTGCCGGAGAGCTGGCGGACGCGACGAGCGATGATACGCGCAGGCGTGAACTGCTGCAGATTGCCGCCAACTGTGGCCGCATCGCCGAGGAGACGCCCGAGACATTCTACCAGGCGCTCCAGCTCACCTACTTCATCCAGCTCATCCTCCAGATCGAGAGCAACGGCCATTCGGTCTCGCTTGGCCGGATGGATCAGTATCTGGCCGGGTTCTACAGCAGAGATCTCGATCGTGGCCTCAGCACACCGGAGGCAGCCTACGAGCTTCTCCAGAACACGTGGATCAAGCTGCTTGGCATCACGAAGATACGCTCCTGGACTCACACGCGCTTTTCGGCGGGGAGCCCGCTCTATCAGAATGTGACGATCGGCGGGCAGACGCGCGATGGAAAGGACGCGGTTAACCCGCTCAGCTACCTCATCCTCGATTCTGTCGGCTCACTGAAACTGACCCAGCCCAACCTTTCGGTACGCTATCACCGCGGAATATCGGATGACTTCATGGCGCGCTGCATCGACGTGATCGCCCGCGGGTTCGGCATGCCGGCCTTCAACAACGACGAGATCGTCATCCCCTCGCTGCTGAAGCTCGGAGTCGAGCGCGAGGATGCCTACGACTACTCCGCCATCGGCTGCATCGAGATCGCCATTCCGGGCAAATGGGGGTACCGTTGCACGGGAATGAGCTTCCTCAATTTCATGCGGGTGCTCAACTGCGCCCTGCGCGACGGCCACGACCGTGAGTCCGGACGGACCTACTGCGCGGGAAACGGGACGCTCGAGGAGATGAGTACCTTCGACGACCTGATGACCGCCTGGGATCGGCAGGTTCGCTTCTACACCCGTGCAACCGTGGCAATCGATACCGCCGTCGACACCGCCCTCGAGGAGAACGTGCCCGACATCCTCTGTTCCACCCTGGTTGACAACTGTCTGGAGCGGGGCAAGACCCTCAAAGAGGGCGGCGCCAAGTACGATTTCATCTCCGGACTCCAGGTGGGGATCGCCAACCTCGGCAACGCTCTCGCCGCCATCCGCCAACTGGTTTACGAGGAGAAGAGGATAAGTGCACACGAGCTGCTTGAAGCACTCGAGAACGACTTTGAAGGCGCCGAAGGCGAGAGGATGCGGCACCTTCTGATCAACCATGCTCCCAAGTTCGGAAATGACGACGATTCGGTTGATCTGCTTCTGAGGGACGCCTACATGAGCTTCATCGACGAGCTTTCGCACTACACCAACACGCGCTACGGCCGTGGTCCCATAGGCGGCCGCTACTACGCCGGCACCTCGAGCATTTCGGCCAACGTGCCCTCCGGAGCCGCGGTCAGCGCCACCGCCGACGGTCGCAAGGCGTTCCGGCCGGTTGCCGAA
>DASRZD010000486.1:0-7709 GCA_035686805.1 Armatimonadota bacterium | reverse complement strand
CTTTCCTCTGCAGACAGGTCATTGCTGCCCAATGCGAATCACCGCAGCTTTCGCCCCCAGCGTGATCGGGCCGACGTCCACCGTCCCGTCAGCGCCGACTTTCGCCTGCCGGGACTTGCCGGCGATGGTCACCCTCACGTTGCCGGTCTTGTTGGTCCGTAACCTCAGTGACTTCAGTTCGAGCGGCTTGTCGAGGTTCGTAAGGACGTAGGTCTCACCGCCCGGTCCGCTATCGAACTTGATCTGCCCGAGCCACTTCGGCATCAGCGCCGGGAGGACGAACCTGCCCTTCTCCCAAATCCAGTTCGCGGGCGATATTGAGGCGCTTCCCGCCGGTATGTCCATCCTCAGACCCGCGGCGGCATATGACATCACCATGGTGGAGCCCATACGCGAATCCCTTAGTAGCCAATACGTGCATTCGCCCTTCGGAGGGTCTCCGATATACTCCTCCTGACACCATGGAATGCGGGCATTCTCGACGGTAAACCCCCGCCAGACCTCGTCGGCCACACGCAGCGCTATATCATCCAATCCGCGATACATCGCATGCGAAGCGTAAAAGTACTGCCAGCCGACCGCCTCACAGTCGCAGATCCACCAATGGATTCTGCTTCCATCGGGATTCAGGCAATCCGTGAGGCCGTACTTCGCATCGTTGCCGAGCACCGCGTCCATCGTCTTCATCGCCGATAAGACCTGCTCGTTCGGAAGCCCGTCATCAATGCCAAGGATATCCGAGTACCAAGTGCCCGCCAGTTGAAGCAGGGACACCCATTCCAGATTCGGTGCGCCCTCCGCCCCCGACTGCCGGAAGTACTTTCCGGTCCAGATGTACTTCTCGATTGCCCCTATCGCCTTCGCGTGAGTCGCACGCAACTGAGCTGCGTACTCGGGCTCGCCGAGATCGTCAGCAAGCCTCGCGACCGCCACCAGCATCGCCGCCCACTGATTCGCGTCGTATCCGCACTTGTCAATCATCTTCCAGCCGTCATAGCCGTAGTCGGTCTCAGGGAGGCCGTCGTTATCCTCGTCCTGAGCGTTGACCCAGGTAATGGCCCGTTTCACATGCGGCCACGCCTCCCTAAGGAGCTCCTTGTCACCGGTCCACCAGTAATGCCGCGCGACCTCCAGGCAGTACTTGATCGGCAGGTTTACCCAATAGCCCTGGTAGTTGGTCCTGCCGCCCTTGGGGGCAGTCGGGGTCGCATTCTCGGGGAAGCGATAGTTGTCCACCAAACCGGTGGTCCCGCCGAGGTCATGCGGGATGAATCCGTCCGCATTCTGAACTCCGGCAAACTGGCGCAGTACGGTCGCATCGAGCTCCGGGAAAGCCGCCAGTTTGGTGAACGAGCCGTAGTAGCGAACGTCCATCGTGCCGAAGAGAGGGCAGCCGTTCGGAGTCTCGTAAGTGAATGCGATCCCATCCTTCGTGAGCCAGGTGCAGGCAGGGAGGAGGTAGAAGTTGCTTTGAACCATCTCTCTGAACCACTTCGGGAGCGTGCTGGTGGCGATGATATCATAATGGCGCTTGGTGGTTGTCAGCAGCGAGTCGTGATCCCGAGCGACCTCCTCAGCGACTTCGGCGGAGTTCGCAAACCTCTTCTCGTACTCATGCCCGAACCGGTGGCCGTTCGGGGCAACGTGATTCGGCGCGTACCAGGAGCAGATCAGGCCTGCGACCGCGCTCTTCCCCGGCGGCAGATGGAACTGCTGCTCGACGGCATAGATCATGCCCTTGGGCTCGGGCTGATCTGGTTGAGGGGGTGGACATGAGCCGCCCGCTATCGTCGGCTTCAGACATTCGGGTCGTGACTCCTCGTAGGTGAAGACCTTCGCGCCCCTGATCGCCCGCGCCGCGATTGTATAATTCGCATCAGCATTTGAGGCGAGCTTGAGCGATTCGAGGCTTCCCGCCATGCGGTCCACATCCACCTGCCGCATCGCGAGCATGCCCTCGGTAAGCGGAGTCTTGGAGAGCATGCCGGCGGTCACCGCGAAGAGCAATGGGGCCGCCGCACCATTGTGACTCAACTCGACCGACTCGATCTCCTTGTCGGGGTCGGTGGGGATGGCGAACAGGTTGATCAGGTAGACAGTGCCGTTGGTGCCCTTGCCGGTGAGGTGAGCGGGCGAGTAGATCGCCGACCCGCCCATCCAGTCGGTCATCTCATAGCCTGTGCGGAGCGAAACCGCTTTGGTGCTCCCGTCCTTATACTTCACCGTGTATTCGCCGTTGACGCCCGCGGCAGGGGCAGCCCACCCGGCGCAGTTCCCCAGGAAGAACAGGCAATCGGCCATGCGACCGATCGGTATGGTTATTCGATCAGCTCCAGCAGCCGCCATGATGCAAGACTTACCGCCCACTGCGGCATCGTCAATGATCTCGAACGGAATCCCGTAGACCTCCGTCTTCCCCGGCTTGAGGTCGCCGAAGTTGAGCGGGGCATTGCCCGCATCCGAGCCGAACGGGCTCTTCATGTAACTGCGATTGCATGCAGGGCGGATGTCCACTGGAGCGTAGTCATAAGAACGCAGATATGCGTCCTCGAGGGTCGTCTTCAATTCTCTAACCCTTCCCTCGAGGACATTCGAGTCGAACCGGCTCTTCGTGGAGAAGCTGATTCCCGATGCGGACTTGCCTTTGTATGGCTGCGAGGTGCTGGATATGCTCACGGTCAGCCCCTCGGTGCCGCCCGCGGTCAGTTTCTGAAGCCACTCGCCGTAGCCCGTGCCATAGGAGAGCACAAGGCCGATGTCGGCGGGCTTACTACCCGTGTTCCTGATCTCGGCGTCGAATATGGCCACCGGGTATGAGCTGTGTTTCAGGTCATGCAGGATGAACGGCGACCAGCACCACAGAGTGAGGTCGAACGGGAGATCGGGGAACCGCAGCTTGGCGAATGGGAAGTTGCCCTCGAAGACCACCCTGTCGCCCGCGAGTGAATACATACTCGTTGTCATGCCGACGGTGTAGGTCACCCAAAGACCTGTGCCGGCCAGCGACGGGATTCTGGCCGCCCAGTTGTTCACGTTGGCAAATTCCGCCAGCGTGCCCTGACTGGTGATCTCTATCGTTCCGGCGCCGACACCGCCCATGGGCATGCCAACCGGCCTTCCAACCTCATTGAACTGTATGCCATGGAAGTCGTTCATCACGTCCAGGCCGGCGAATGCCCGACCGGCAAAAAGAATCATCGCGATGCAGATGTATACTCGTAGCAAGGCGCTGCCTCCCTGTGAGATCGGTCATCCGATCGAGGAATCACCTGCCATTTCCATGTCTATCGAGCGGAAACCTGCGTCTCCCCGCAAATCACTCCTCATAGACCTCCATCTCTGCCAGGGCCATGCCATAGTTGCCGGCTGCATTGGGTCTCAGGTTGATGGCATTCATCCTTACCCACCTCGCCTTCGCAGCTTTGAAGGAGAAGCTCTGCACCCGCCCGTCGGTGGGCTGCGGATATCCCGTTTTTTGGACTACAGGGGTCCAGGTGACGTTATCGGTGGAGATATCTATCGTGAAGTCCACCGGGAAGTCGGTGCCGACATTGCCAGAGTCATTCCTCGGATACAGGTCAACCCTGCTCACGCTGCACGCAGCGCCCAGGTCCACCTTTACCCACTCAGTGCGATTGGTCTTGAACGACGGATCGGTTGACCAGCCGAACGCATCCGCCGCCGATTTCCTCATGCCGTCCAACAGCTTGACCTTATACCAAGCCGAATTCTCGGCGGAGCTGGAAGCGGTTACGTCCTTGTTCAGCGCGAGGTTGCCGATTGGCGGATACGTCGGCGGGACGGGCGACTTGTCGTCAAACACCTCGATCTCGGCAAGGGCGGCGGCGTACTTGCCGTCAACATCCTGCCTCAAGCCCGTCATCAATATGTTTACGTACCTTGCCGTCCGATCGCCGAAGCTGAAGTACTGAGGCGCATCTCCCGGCTGCGGATAGTCCTTTTTCGCCGAGACCGCCGTCCAGTTGACATTATCCCGCGATGTCCTTATCCGGAAGGTCCTCGGGAAGCCTGCCCCGATGTACCCGGTGTCATTCCTCGGATACAGCACGACTCGGTTGATCTTGTAGTCCTTCTCCAGGTCGAGGGTTATCCATTCCTCATGATCAACGGCCTCATTGCCGGAACTGCGCCAGCCGCATGTATTCGGCTCGGTATTGATAGTGCCGTCCACCACCTTCGACCTGCCCCAGCTGTCCTTTTCCATAGAGCTGCCGGCGGTGACTGGGCAGTTCAGAGCCAGACTGCCAGTGAATGCGGGGATAGGAGCGCCGATATCCACACCTGACTCTCCGGCGTTCTTACATGGCGAATTCGGGCTCAGCTGCAAGCCGTGTGGTGGGCGGGAGGCATTCACGAATTCCGGATTTGCCCGCATGGAATGAGCCTCTCCCGAGGGCTTGCTGCAATGGTAGTAGCAGTTGAAGTCCGACCCGGCCGGGAATGAGTCAACTCCAGCGCCAAGCTTCATGTGGAATATGTTGTCCTTCACCACTGTATCCGAAAGGTCGGAGGCGACTATGTTGCGCCCGAAATTCCCCCCGAAGTCATGGAACGTATTGTTGTGCATCTGCAGGCCGTAAGTCGTCTTTACCTTGTTGTACAGCGTTTTGTCATTGACCGATATGTTGTATCTGAAGTAGCAGGGCCCGTTCCCTGTGGAGTCGCCCATCCAGTAAGAATGCATAAGATCGCCGAGGTTATCGTGGGAGTAGTTGTACTGTATGTATGAGTTCCTACAGTTGGTATCGAAGTCGTAAACCTGGTGATCCCATTGGCCGGCGGGAGTGTTCTTCGTCTCGCAGTACTCTTCGTAACAGTTGTCAGTGCCCCCAAACATCACCGGATTCCATCCTAGACCGGTGTTGTTCGTGTAGTCGAATATGCACCGGGTGATCCTGCTGTTCGTCACGATCTTGCCCCGGCAGTGTCCGGCGAACAGGGCCGCGATGTCGTTGATGTCGAAGAAATACGAGTCGGACAGGATGTTGTCATCGCCCGAGAATATGATCACGCCCTTCGAGCATTTCTTGAAGGTGCAGTGGGTGACGAGGTTGTCTGAGCCGTCGGTCTTGCCCGCGTCTATGATCACCGACCAGATATCTCCTCCCTCCGGCATGCCCGGCGGCAGATACGCGATGTTGGTGAAGTCGCAATCCCTCACCGTCGCATGGCTGCAGCCCTGGAGTATGATGCCGCTCGTACGTGGCGCCTGGATTTCCAGGTTCTTTAGGAGGTAGTAAGGCAAGTCCTGAAGCATGATAACGCAATCCGCCTTAGTTGCCTCGTCCCCAATCAACACGGGCTTGCATCCCTTGCCATACGCATCAACGGCTATCGGATTCTTCGAGCTGCCGTTGCCGTGCAGAATCAGCGTGCCTCTGAACTGGCAGTTCCGCTTGAAGAGAACCTTATCACCCGGCCCCAACGTAAGCGTATTCACCTTCTCCGATGACTTCCACGGCGCGGATTCACTCGTCCCCTTGTTGCCGTCATCCCCGCCAACGGAGTCGAGGTAATACGTTGCCCCCATCGCATTCCCCAAGGAAATCGTAGTCAGCAGCAAACCGATCAGAGCCTTTACGAACATGCGGCATCTCCAATGTGGACGTGCAAATGTGCAATCAGAATGCAAGATTGCATGAGATTTGTCAAACCTCGCGCGTCTGACGCGTTAGAATCGGACCTCATCGAGCAATCGCCGATAATGGGCGTATGCGGCAAACTGAACTTGCGGGCGGATGGTATCATCCACCATGGCGATGTAACGGCCAGACGAGAATAGCGGTGAGATGCGATCAACCTCCCTGGCGATAGCATCTTCGCCCTGGTACAGCACGCGATTGTCCACGCCTCCCCAAAGGCCGAGGTGAGAGCCATACTCGCGACGTAACTCGAGGTAGTCAATCCCCGCCGCAGCCGCGTGACCGATCCACAGCCCGCTAATGCCCGCCTCGATCCAACCAGGGATAAGGGGCTTCACGCCGCCTCTTGTTGAGAGCACGTGCTCCCGGACGCCGATACTCCTCCCCTCATGCACCAGCCTGGTCAGGCAGGGCAGTACGAACCGCCGGTACATCCGCGGGGAGATGACCGGAGCTATGGGGGACGCGATCGGCTCGCTGTAGAGGAAGTACTCGATGTCCAGCCCGCGGTACCTAGTGTGAATGACATCCACGAGAAAGTCGGTGTACTTCTCCATCACAAGCTCGGCGGCTCTCGGCTCGTCACTCAGCCCGAGGAGGACCTCTGTAAGTGTTGCGAAATCCTTCACCCCCATCTCCTGCAGGAAGCCCCTGGGGTAGATATCCCCGTAGATCACCTTATCGGCGGCTTGGAGAGCCTCGCGGACCTTGGGCCACCCCGGGGGATACTGGTGAAGGACGTTGGAGAAATACCTCTTTGCCGCCTGCCTGGCAGACCGCATACCCGCAACCAGCTTGACCTCGATGTCTGCTCCCGACGTTGGTATAGGCACGCGGTCCCGCTCGTCAAGCCCGAAGTACTCGTGGGGCGAGACGTCTTGGGGAAGGCCCTGGTTCTTCCAGGCAGCAATAGTGTCCTCGGGGATCTGGGCCTCGAATCTCGGGGGCCGGTCAACCGGCTTCCCCGCCATGTAATCCCGAAACCGCCGCCGACCGTCCAGTCCTTCATCCATCCTATGGTTCTCCGTATCGTGCTCTCCACATGATGCGAGTCGTCGCAGCTCGAGACCGGTCTTCGGGCCCGGTATCGAACCCTCCTCCTGTGGCTACCCCTGTCCATGCGCGCAGCGCCACCACTCCAGGAAAGCATCAACGCCCTTGATTCGGCGTTCGAGCACTGCTTGATAGATGTGAACTGAGAGCATGGACTTGCGATATTCGGGGTGTGAGCATACGGCTTCCTTGATGGCGAGGATGTCCAGCCGGCGGTCTTCGGTCAGGAGCGACATCCATCTCGCTCGCAGTTCGAGGGCAGGGGCGAACTCTGATGGCCGCCCAGTCCATAGATCCAACTTCCAAGTCGGGCCGCCGCTGGGATCGCTCGCCCGCAGGCCCCAATAATAGCCATGATTCTCAATCTCCTGGTCACGGTATGCATCCACGCAATTCAGACGCCAAACCCATCCCGTGCCGGCTATTGGCAGCCCCAGCGCAAGGTGATCGTCCCAATCCGGCTCATCTACCTCGCGTTCGAAATCCAGGTCCCGCCAGGTCATCGTTCGCATGACGTATGAACCCACAGGTTCAAACCCAGCCCCGGCGATGATCGGCCCCAATCCCGATGCGACGAGAAACTCGTCAGCTTCTTTGCGAAGGCTGCAATCCAGTTGGTCCAAGCGGATTTTCTCGCTGGCATCCATGGTGGGCAATCAGACACAAAAAATGGCTGCCGGACAAGGACTCGAACCTTGAACATCATGCTCCAGAGGCATGCGCTCTACCAATTGAGCTATCCGGCAGCGTCACTATGAATATACCATTCTTCGGCACGAAATGTCAACGTGTTTGTGGCTCTTTGGTTCTCCGTTCGGCGTTCAGGGTTGAATGCTCGACGTTCGCCTCTCGATCTTACCCCAAGTATCCCGTAAGGTGACCGTGCGGTTGAAGACGAGCTGCTCGGCTGTTGAGTCACGATCCACGCAGAAGTAGCCTACTCGCTCGAACTGATAGCGCGTGCCGGGATCAGCGCCCACTACACTCGGTTCG
>DASRZD010000485.1:0-2610 GCA_035686805.1 Armatimonadota bacterium | reverse complement strand
GTCGCAGACGGCGTCGTCTATGCGGGAGGAACGACTTACCTGGCCGCTTATGACATGAAGGGCGAGATGCTCTGGGACACGGAGCTTGGCGGAAAGGATTGGTGGCCGAACTGCTATGTAGTGCCAATGGTTTCCGGCGACCGTGTGATCATCACTTCGCGGGTCGGAGCCTGGGCGCTGGATCGAAAGACCGGCAAGAAGCGTTGGGACCTTGGGGGGAATCATCGGGGTTGCTCGGCGGTCGGGAATCTGATCTACGCTATCAGGGGGAACCTTCCAACCGCCATCAACCCGGCGGACGGAAAAGTCGCGTGGGAGGGCACTGAGAAGCTCGGCGACAGCGCGTCCGCAGCGGCAGTCGCCGGTGGGACCATGGTCGTCGGCGATGCCGACGGGCGAGTCTGCGCCTTCTCCATAAGAGACGGCAGGCTTCTGTGGACTTTCCGAACCGGCTCCAGTGTCTCCGCTCTCCAACCGTACAAGCGGGGTGAGAGCGACGTGAACTCCTCCCCTGCTGTTTCCGGCGACACGGTCTACATTGGGGGCAGCGACGGCAATCTGTATGCGCTCTCTCTCAAGACAGGCGAGAAGCTCTGGAGTCACAACCTCGGCGTTCCCATCGCCTCCTCCCCAGCAATCTCAGGCAATGCCGTCTTTGTGGGAGCTTATGACGGGAACGTGTATGCGTTTGTGGGCAAGTGATCCTACTTGGCCAGGACCTTTCTGACCGCCTCATTGATCCACGCCTCGTTCTTCGGGAAGTCGGCGTAGGACTTGATGTCGGCAAGCATGGGATCGTTCGGCTTGATGCCGGCGGTCTGGAGGATCGCGTAATCCTGGAGCGACTCGGCCCATACCTCCCAGCGGATGGAGTCAATCGGCTTGCCATCCGCGCCTGGGTAGACCTCGAACGGGTCGCCGGGCGGAATCCCGGGCCAGTCGCCATTGCACTGGTCGTGGAACGGGTCGCCCAGCTTCTCCTGCTCCATAAGATGCCAGTAGTTATACCCCCAGTGCAGGAAGCCGTCCGCTCCCAGCCGGTAGAACAGCCAGCCGGACATGCGGATCTTCGGCAGCGGCGTATCCAGTAGGCGCTGGAGATACACGCCCCGCGGCCCACAGCAGAAGTAGACCCAATGAGGGATTTTCTCGTCAATATACGGCTGGGCCGCCGAAATAATGGGAATCGGGATGTCGGTCAGGTGCTGGCGGCCGTACTCGATGCTGCTCAGCGCGTCCATGACCTTCCCCTTCATCCAGGGCGCGTTCTCATTGAGGAAATCCCGGGCCTTGCCGTAGTTCTCCAGGTGCTTGCCCTCGCCCGGCTCATCGCTGATGTGGAAGAACGACTTGTCCAGCACGCCCTCCTTGATCAGGAACTCATGGAACTGCGGCAGGAATTGCTTCATGAAGTTGTGGAAGACCGGGCCGTGACCATCCTCGGTCGGCGGCCAGAGCATGACCGCCTTTCCATCAACGAACTTGTAGACTCGGACGGGGTTCTCCGCCCCCCAGTAAATCCAGAAGTGCGACCATTCGAAGTACTCGAAGCCGCATTCCTTCGAGAGCTTGATGAACTTGCTCACGTCGCTGAAATCGAACTCATACTTCCCCGGTGAGGGCTCAGTGACCTTGAGCAACTGCGGCGGGCGCTGGAAAGTCTCCCTGCGAGCGACGAACAACGGGACCGTGACGACGTTTGTGCCGTGATCAACCATGTCCTGGAGGTAGTTGCGGCTGATCTCCCAGGTCTTGGGGTCTTCATACCTGCCGGTCTTATACCAGTCCCACAACGCTTCTCCACGATACCAATGGATGACCGGGAAGTCATGTCTCGGCTTGATGACGAACTTGCTGATCTCAAGGCTGGTGGTGAGTGTCGGACTCGTCTGACCTGTCTGACCGGTCTGACCGAGATCGAACTGAACGACCAGTTCGCGCTTGCCGGGTTGGGCATCGGCAGGCACCTTTATTGTGATCCAGAAGGAGACGTTCTCATACGGGCCGACGACCGCTGTATTCTCGGGATAGAGGGGATCGGGCACCAGGCCCGGGATGAAGTTTGCGCCCTCCAGTTCCTCGGGCGGAGTGCCGGTCGTGATATGATTCATCTGGACATAACCGACTCGGCGGACCTGGATCTTGAGGTCGTACGCACCGGTGACGGTGCAGGTAGGCTTGAGTTCGTAAGGGCGGTCGTTTCGCAGGCAGGCTTGGAATGAAACCTGGCCGTTCCTGGGGGCGAGGATCTCAAGGGGCTCGGCGCTCCCCGGCTCGGACTTCGGGTAGACCCGTTTCAGCGAACTCTCCAGCCAGAAATGGACCTTCATCCCCGGCTCCCCGTCAGGTTCAACGGTCAATGGCCCCTGGGCGTTCACTGAGCAGACGAGCATCATCAGACCAATCACCAGCAATATGTTCAGCATGGGCTTTGCCTTTCCAGTCATGGTGGGATAAGTATAGCGTGAATTGCAGCGGATTGACTATGTGGGAATCAATGATTATTGGGAGAAAGATAATAAAGGAAGAGACGGAAGGTGGCAAGGCTTAGCCTAGCTGTCCTGCACAAACTGGGCCTCGCACTCTATTATTATCCGCTCAAGCTCCATC
>DASRZD010000484.1:0-17178 GCA_035686805.1 Armatimonadota bacterium | reverse complement strand
ATCGATTAGCAGGGTGAGGCCATTGATGGCGGCCTCACGCTCTGAATCGGAGAGGGCCTTTGATGATATGGCCGAGCAGAGGCCTATGGGATCAGACTTAGCTGATTCGAAGAGTGTGATGCCATCCGATAGGACATATGATACCAATGGGACCGATGGGTCGGGGGAAACCGGACGCTTGCCGAGTTGGACCTTTTTCTCGTTGCCAAACTTGTCGGTGCAGGTGAGCTTGTAGCCCCTGCCGTTTTTCTTGACCGTGAAAATGAACGTGCCGCCGTCGGTGTAGCTCCCGCCTCGGGCGTTCCAGTATTCGTCGGCGATTGGGCAGAATCGGCTATCTTCGGCAGCGAGGCTCGCCAAAGTCGCATCAATCGCCTGCTTCTCGGAGCAGATCAGGCCGATCTGGATCTCGCCGTCCTGCAGGGCAAAAACCTGAGGCCGGAGCATGGCGGTATCGGTGATTCCCAGGAGTTGGAAAGCGTCGTTCTGGACATCATTGCGCGCGATTATGAAGAACCACGGGCCATCGGGCGAGCCATGGACATGGCTTGCCTGGATGCGGCGGTAGACCTGCTGCTTATCCCTCGGGAGCATGTTGAAATCGCGCTCGACGGTCGGGGCAAGCCCCTCGATCACGTATTCGAGCGGATACTTGTAGACCCTGCTCCAGAGATCGAAAACCTGTATTGAAACCTCGGTATCGGTGAGGAACAGCGGCTTGATATTGCGCTGCTCGAGATACTCGGTGACCGAGTAATAGTTCGCGAAGTCGCCGTTATGGACGAGCGCCTCGTTCATCCCGCAGAATGGATGCGCGCCGCCGGGATGCCATACCCGGCCTCGAGTCGGATAGCGCTGGTGGGCAATCCACGCGTGAGCCTTGAAGTCCTGGAGCTTGTAGTACTCGACGATCTGCTCGGCGTACCCAACGATCTTCAGGATGAGAATATTCCGCCCGTGCGAGAGGACGAATGCCGCCTTATCGCCCAGCGAGGCATAGTACTTCGAGTTGAGCTTGAAGGTGTTCTGCCAGACGAACTCGTCCTCGATGTCGCGCTGAGGCAGGCCGGTCAGCCCTCGATCTTCCGCAAACTTCTTGAGCACGTCGGGCTTCGGGCGGACGAAATACCGTCGGACATCCGGCGGACTGACCTCCATGCCCTGGATGTCATGGAAATCGTCAATATGATCGAGCGTTTCCGCATGATGGATGTCGAACATCGGGGTGACGAAGTCGGCCTCGACCTGCGGCAGGGACTTCGGCTCCAGAAGGGCGATGTGGAGCATGTAATCGTTTGCCAGGATGCTTGGCGAGACGCCGAGTTGGGCGGCATCGAATCCGACCGCCGCGATTCCCCCACCCTTGCCGTTGCCACGATTATGCATCTGGACCGAGGGCGCGTAGATATGCCGGCCGCTGACCGGGATGCTGCACGCGAAACCGGTGACGCCGCATCCGCCCTCTTCCTCTGTGTGGGAGCGCGCATTATGCCAGCCGTCCATCATCCAACTGCGGCTTTCGATTATCTTATCAGAATGGGTCTTATGGGACATTTTCGTAATCCAAATGCATGAGCAAGTCGGTTCTTCCGCGGAGTTCCTTCACATCGGTCATGCCGAACCGGCTCAGGATATCCACTAACTGCTCCCGCCATGCGGCGAGCATGTTGACGATTCGCTGAGTGCCCCATTCGGCGCTCATCTTGGCCACCATCTCGGGATTCGTAGAAGCAATCCCGCGCGCGCAACCCTTGCCGCTCTCGCACTTGCCGCATCGGATGCAGCCCAACGCCACCATCTCCGAAGTCCCGATCACCACTCCATCCGCGCCGAGGGCAATTGCCTTCGCCATGTCGTAGGCCGTCCGAATGCCTCCACTGGCGATGAACGTCACCTCGTCCCGAATGCCCTCATCCAGCAAGAATTGGTGGACCTTCGGGATGGCGTACTCGATCGGCATGGCGATGTTCTTCTTCGCGATCTCGGGAGCAGCGCCCGTGCCGCCATAACTGCCGTCCAGATGCATGATGTGCGCGCCGGCATGGTACGAGCCGACCGCCACCATATCAACATCCACGGGCGTCGAGACCTTCGCCGATACGAGCGCCCGAGGGTTCATGTGCTTGATCCAGTCAATGTGCTTCTTGTGGTCCTCGACCGAATAGACGCTGTGGAACGGGAACGGCGAGAACAGCGACGTGCCGGCGACCGCCTCGCGCATTGCCGCGACTGCGGGAGTATTCTTGTCACCCAGCAAATGGCCGCCGAGACCCGGCTTCGCACCCTGAGCGTATTTGAACTCGACTATCGGCGCCATCTCGATGGTCTCTTCGCGAACGCCGAAGAGACCGGTCGCCACCTGCGTAATCATGTGATCCTTGTACGGGAACAGCCGCTCGGGATACCCGCCCTCGCCGGTGCAGCTAAATGTGTTCCAGGCCATGGCAGCCCGGGCCTTTGCTAGCATCGTATGCGGACTGACCGAGCCGAAAGACATGCCGCCGCCATAGACGGGGAGGTCAATCGTGATCCTGGGCCTGTTGTCGCCTCTGCGATTGAGCGGGATGGCGGTCGAAATCTTGGATGGATCGGTCCGAGGACCGTCTTCCGGAAACTTGAAGCGGATGCGGTCGAACCCCCCACCCGAGTTGCCGATCTCGTATTCCAGTTCGCCGTCGGGGATTGTGCCGGTCTCGGCCATGTGCCAGGTGCTTAATATGAGGTCGGCGGTCCAGCGGAAGTCGCCGATGGACTTGTACATCGGGCTGAGCTCAATCCTCAGGGCCTTCTGGGGGCAGTGATCAACGCAGTAGGTGCCGGCGGCCTTGCACTTTTCGGCGGTGCATTGCCAGTCGAGGCCTGTAAGGAAGTCAACATATCCCTCAGGGCGCACGTGAACGCCTCTAGGGCAGATTCGCTCGCATGTGCCGCACTTGACGCACGCCTCGCTGCGCCAGACCTTATACTTGCCGAGCGAATTCCTGAACCGGTCGGGCGCAGGCCTCACCTCGCGGCTCGGCGGGTACTCCAGCCCGAACTCGGACTCCGGTCTCATGCTTATTCTGCCTGGGTCAATGGTTGCTGCCATGCTAAACCGCTTTCCTTCGGCCAAATATCGGCCCGAAGCAGTCGCGCTCCAAGTCGTCGAAGAACATAGCCCTGCCGACTTCGCCTCTGAGCCTGCGAACCTCGCGGATGCCCATCGCGCCCATCATCTCCAGGAGCTGGCTGTGCCACGCGCCGATGAGGTTAACGATGCGCTGGACGGCATAATCGTGGTCAGTCTTGTTCAGGTCAATAGGACACGTGAGCCCTTCAGTGCAGTTCTTGCAGACTCGGCATTCGAGGGCAATCATGAGCGGGACATCCACTGCGACAAGGTCTGCGCCGCAGAGGATCGTCTTTGCCACATGCTCAGCCATTGAGATGCCGCCACTCGCGATCAAGGTGATCTCATCCCGATTCTTCTGCTGAACGAACGCCTGATGGAGTTCGCGCAACGCATCGGTGATATGCCGGTTGCCTTGCACGATCCCCTGCCAGTCGGCGAATACGTGTAGCGCATCCACGCCTTCATTCGCCAATTCGAGCGACCGCTTGATGTAGTCTGAGCCGAGCGGGATTTTCACGATGGCCAGGAGGTCGGGATTCTGGGACTTGGCCTGTCGGACAAGGTCGGACACGTCGGACGAGTCTGACCACTCGCATAGCCGACCCTTGGATGATATCGCTGCCGGATGGCCGATGAGCTGTGGATCATCAGTGATCGCAAAGGTCTCCAGCTCTTTCGCCGCATCCATCATGGCGCTCGAAATCGCTGCCGATGGGCTGTGCCAGGGCAAGGTATTAAAGATCATCGGGATCGGAATCTCGATCAGCGGCGGGAACTCATCCACCATCTTGCCGTTCTTGAACGTCAAAGAGGGCGGCTTGCGGCCGATGTCCACCGATGTGCTGATGTACTCGCGGCCATGAATGCCGTCGCGGGTCGGGCGAACGATCTCGGACATGTCAGTCAAGATGGAGTCGAAACCCGGCCCTCTGAACGGCCCGGGGTAACCCGCACCCGAGACGGGAATTTGTCCTGTCTCGGCCTGATACCACGTGCTCGAGATGATGTCGGCGGTCCAGACATCATCGCCAAGCGCGAGATACTCGGGGTTGATCTGCCAGCTCAGGAGGCCCTTGGTGCAGCTTTGGACGCAGCACAGGCAGCCCTTGCACTCGTAGAGATAGTCAACGTACTCTACCCGGTTGTGCAGGCGATCGCGCTCGTCGTCGTAGACGCTGTAGGCGCATTCGCGCTTCACGCAGTTGTGGCACGCGCTACAATCCTCGCGCCAGTCCACGATCCCGTATTTGCCGATCAGCTTGTGCTTCGGCGGCATCGGCGTTGTGTGTATGTGATACTTCGCAGGCATAGGTTAACCCAAAAGCTTCTTCGCGCCCTCGAAATCGTCGCCCGCCATGAGGTAAATTCCTCGCACCCCATCAATCTTGCGCAGGCCGGATATGATCTCATCCGCCCCAGGACCGGGCGCATAATACTTGAACTTGTCAGCGACGTCTTCCGGGATAGCTGCCAGCACCGAGGCGATTATGCATGGCTTCTGTTGAAGCTTGCGAACCTCGGCCATCCATGATTCAAACTTGGCGAGATCGAAGACGGGCGCGGTCACTATGAAATCCGCTCCTGACGCGACCGCCCTCTTCAAAGTCACAAGATGCAGCTCGACCGGTTCGGCGAATGGATTGGCGTCGGTTCCCAGAAGTAGATCGATCGGAGCATCAATGGTCTGTCCGTCGGCCAGTCGGCCGTCCTTGCGCATGGCGTCGGCAATCCGGAGAAGCTGGATCGGATCAATGTCGAACACGCCCTTCGCGGTCGCCGAAGTCGTCAGCGCCTGATGCCTCCCTGAGGTGCAGAGGATGTTCTTAATGCCCATGGAGGCCGCCCCAAGGATACTCGCCTGCAGGGCGATGCGGTTCATATCGCGAGTGAGCAGGTGCAGGATCGGCTCTGCGCTGGCAGCAATCAGATGACCGCAAGCCGCAAGGCTGCACTGCCGGACGCCATCTTCACTCTCAGGGGCACTAATCGCCGTTACCGAACTCCCGAGAGCATCCACGCATGACTTGAACATGTCTGCGCCCGCCCCACGAGGAGGTCGGCACTCCGCCGTGATCACGAACTTGCCGCCCTTAATCGCCTCTGCCAGCTTCGATCCAGCCATTAGGCTATCACCTCATCTAGGAATTTGTGTATGTCCTCTACTGCCTCGTTCAATGCGCTGTCCGTGGAATCGCTGAGCAGGATGATCTTCAGCGCATCCGGTTTCAGGCCGGCCTCTGCCAGCAATTCCTGCGCTGCCTGAACCCTCGTGACGGCTCGGAGATTGCCCTCCATTGACTTGCACTCACCCTTTGGGCAGGCAAGGATGCACACTGCCTTGGCCCCTCCCTCGAAGGCTTTCAGCAGGTAGCGAGGGTCTATCCGCCCGCTGCAAGGGACGGCCTCCAGGACCACCCCCGGCTGCTGATCCAATGCTCCGGGCTTCGCAGCATTGCGGCAGTAATAGAGATATATGCTGTCCTTACCGTCCATTTGTGCCATAAACGACAAAAGGGCGCTCCTAAGTAGACGAGCCTACTGTGAAGACGCCCTCGTCAATCCCGTTCAAAGGTTGCATAACACTGTGCAAAATCCCGGTTTGCCCGCCAGTGGGCCAACCGCCGATAATAGAATAGCGAAAACATCAAGGAATGTCAATACCCAGGGGAGTGGGGAGGGCTAGACGTAGTTATCAGCAGACAGCAGACAGCAAGGTCCGTTCCCGGGCCGGCTCCAACATCATTTCGATGGCAACAGTCACGCCCTCCGGCCCGGTCTCCAGGTAGACTCTGTCCGCGAGGGAGATCATTATCTTGTACCCCATGCCCAGAGTACCTACCGTCGAGTAGCCTCTGGTGAGGGCGACGTCGGGGATGCTCAGAGCCTGGATGCCCGGACCTCTGTCCTCTACGATGCAGATGAGGGCATTGCCAGTTCTGTGAAGTGAAACTGTGCCCATGCCGGCATGTTTCAAAGCATTGGTCGCTGCCTCTCCGATGCATACGGTGAACCTGGCGGCGCGATCTTCACTCATGCCGGCGGACGTCGCGGCCGCCTCGACCCCATGCCTGATGTTGGCGAGATCCTCCGGCCTGCCGATTGTCCATGACTCTATCTCCTGGCCGGCGAAACGCTTGATATCCTGCCGGTCGCAGATCACCAGCTTGCCGTCGGTGGCCGCCTGAATGGTGCGCCGGTAGAACTCCAGCCTGTGCTGCTGCTCCTCTTCGAGCGCTTCCTCGGCATGCCTGCGCTCCCGGAGAATCTGAGATGTACGAAGCTCTCGCGCCACCGCCGGAGCAAGCCTCGCAAGCTCATGCTTCATGATGAAATCCTGCGCCCCAATCTTCATCATTTTTATCGCGATGTCCTGAGATACGGTTCCTGATACAAGGATGAAGGGGATCTCGCGCCTGGTCTCATTGAAGAGCTTGAGCGCATCCGCTCCGCTGAAATGAGGCATAGTGTAGTCCGCGATGATGAGGTCCCAATCGTCTTGCTGGAGTGCCGAGCGCATAGCTTCCGGAGTCTCGACACGCGTGTAGCTGGGTTCGAAATCCGCTTTGCGCAGTTCGCGCATCATCAGACGAGCGTCGGGCTCGGAGTCCTCCACTATCAAGACACGAATTCGTACAGCCATACTACTCTATTACCCTCGACTTGGCGGTGGCTCATTCAGCAGCAGCCAGTAACAGCCCAGCAGCTTGACCGCCTCCACGAATTTGTCGAAATCCACCGGTTTACGGATATAACTGTTCGCCCCCAGTTCGTAGCTGCGAAGGACGTCCTCCTCTTCCTTGGACGAAGTGAGAATAATCACCGGCTGGAGCTTGGTCCGTTCGTCCTGGCGAATCCTTCGAAGAACCTCCAATCCATCGACCCTAGGCAGCCTGAGATCCAAAAAGATGATCGCCGGGAAAACGTTCCTGTCACGATCGGCATATTGGCCGGTGCGGAAGATGAAGTCGAGGGCCTGCTGCCCATCCGACGCAACCACCAACTCATTGCAGATCTTTCCCTTCTTCAATGCCCGCCTGGTAAGCTCGACATCGCCGGGATTGTCCTCAACCAGAAGAATAATCGGTATACTCATGCCTCTTGCCTCTCAGGATGCAGAGTAAAGTAGAAAGACGCACCTTTTCCGACTTCGCCTTCACCCCAGACTCTGCCTCCGTGTCTGCTTATTATTCGCCTCGCCAGCGCGAGGCCTATCCCCGTGCCTGGGAACTCAGTCTCCGTGTGCAGGCGTTGAAAGGGAGAGAAAAGCCTGCCGGCATACTTCATGTCGAACCCCGCACCGTTATCCTTTACAAAGTATACCCGTTCGTCGCCTTCGCGGGTTTCACCAAACTCTATTCGTGCGTTAGGCGTCCCGCTGGTGAACTTCCAGGCATTGCCCAGCAGGTTTTCGAGCGCGATTCTGATCAGGTCGGGGTCGGCTCGGGTAACTACGTCAGGCTGTATGCTGAAGGTTACCTTGCGCTCAGGGGCCGGCTTCTGCAGCTCGTCGGCGATTGACTCCGCCATCTCGCTCAGATTCACCTTCTCGATGCTTATCTCTGCTCGACCTAACCGAGAGAGGCGGAGGAGGTCGTCAATGAGTTGAGCCATTCTCTGTGCGGAATCGCGAATCCATTTTACGTCCTCTCTACCCTCCTCGTCCAGCTTGTCGTAATAGTCCTCCACGAGGGCATGGCTGAAGCCGTCAATGATCCGCAGAGGCGCACGCAGGTCATGGGAAACTGAGTAACTGAACGCCTCTAACTCCTTATTCGATGCCTCCAGGGCGGCAGTCCGATCCCGAACTCGCTGCTCCAAAGTCTCGTTTAGCTCTATCAGCGCCTTCTCGGCCTGTCTCCGCACGACCAACTCGTGCTCGGCCTGCCTGAGGGCCAGGCGAGTTCGGCGTTGGGATTCGCGGATGAGGGACATGGCGACAGCCATGAGACTGGTACCAAGCAAGAATGCTATCCAGGCTGCCCAGCTTACAGGCGTGTTCGCTAGCGGCCAAAGCGTACCTGTCGGGGCAGAGAAGCTATAATCGAACGCGATCGCGCCGAGGATGAAAGCGAGGATCGAGGGCCCGACACCATAGAAGTAGGCAATGACGCCGATTGCCATGAAGTACATTATGGGGAACCGGCCGAGCGGCACATATCGGTCTATCAGGAGAAGAATGGCAGTGATTGCAACTTCCACGGCTATGACGGCAACATAGCCAATCCAGCGGCTGGAATGTTGTGGTTCGGGTGCCAGTGGTAGTAAGTTGTCGCTCATGTCTGCTTGCGGATGCTCTGATTATGTATTGTACCCGCAAGCCCATCAGTACAAACCTGGTAATCGTACCGGGTTTTCCCAGCCTTTTTTACCAAAGAAAGCGCTTGTTTCGGGCTAGAGCCGTTATGGCCTCTGAGGCCCGGACCTTGAAAGGAGGTAGGCCTACTGGTATAGGACTCACTTGTTTGAAGCCTCGGTGGCCGCTAAGGCCGGGCTAAGAAGACATAAGCCAACCTGGAAATGACGGAGGTGCTCCGCATTGTAGACCGGCAAGCCGATCAGGCTAGATGTGATTATGACCGATAGCATGGTGGGCTTGGAACTGGGCGCTCGATGGGTATCAATCCGCTAGGCTGCCTGGCGGTCGTATATGGGGGTCTGGAGCTCGCATACACCTCGGACAGCCTGATTCAGGAGGCGGCGGACCTCGGCGCCGGAAGCATGATTGACTGCGTGCTCGAAAAGCGCCACTGTGGAGAGAAGCTCATCTGCGTTGTAGTACGTCGGTCGTCGAACGACGAGAAGGCCCTCCCAGGGCGTGCGCTCGATCTTCTCTGCCTCGGATGTGAGCCGCTCATGGAGCTTCTCACCAGGACGCACGCCCATAAAGTGAATAGGGATGTCCACTCCCGGCTCCAGGCCGTGCATGAGTATCGTATCCACGGCGATATCGAGGACCTTGACCGGCTCGCCCATATCCAGAAGGTATAGCTGGCCGGTCTCCCCCGTTCCGCCTGCATGGATAACCAATCGCACAGCCTCGGGAATAGTCATGAAGAACCGGGTCATGTCGGGATGCGTAACCGTAACGGGCCCTCCTCGCTTGATCTGGTCGCAGAATGTGGGGATGACGCTCCCCCGACTTCCCAGCACGTTGCCGAACCGGACCGCAATGTAGGAGGTCCCGGGCCACAAAACCGCGTGAACCCGCATGATCTCCTCGCACAACCACTTGGTCGCACCCATGATCGAGCAGGGATCGGCCGCCTTGTCGGTCGAGATGAGCACGAACTGCTCCACACCCAGGCGACCGCATTCGTCTGAGACATAGAGAGTCCCGAGAACGTTGTTCTGAACCGCCTCTTGCTCGTTAATCTCCATCATGGGCACGTGCTTGTGAGCGGCGGCGTGGAAGACGATCTGGGGGCGGTAGCCCTCTATCACCTGATGGACCCTGGCAGGCTGTGATACGGATGCGATCGCATAATGAATGCGGTCGGTCATGTTTGGATATGCGGTCTGGAGTTCCTGATGGATCTGGTGGATCGAGTTTTCACCATGCCCCACCAGTATCAATGAAGACGGGTTGAGAGAAGCTATCTGCCGGCAGAGCTCCGACCCGATGGAGCCGCCTGCTCCGGTGACCAGCACCCGCTTGCCGGATAGATAGCGGCCGATACGGGCTATGTCTACACTCGCCGGGGGACGCCGAAGCAGATCTTCCACACTGAAATCGGTCAGTTCCGCAGCCGCCCTCCCTGCGACGACGTCCCGCAATTCGGGAATCACTTTCACGGGCAGCCGGTACTTTCGGCAAAGCATCACATGCTCTCGTATTCTGGAACTGCCCGTGTCGGAGATCGCCACTATCACCTCGTCCACCGCACGCTCGGACAGCAGACGCTTCAGGAGACTCAGCGGACCAAGAATCTTGACGTTGCTTACGTAGACACCCCACTTATTCGGATCGTCATCCAGGAAACCGATGACGTGGTAGCCGAGAACCGGGTCTTCCTGAACGGCTCTCAGAACTTGAACTCCATTTGCAGCCCCGCCGAGGATGATAACCCGTTTGAGGGACGAGTTGTTCTTATGGCCGTTCTGGATTGAGCGACGCTGATGTGAGGTGCTGAACATGCGAAGTAACACGCGAATACCGCCGACCGAGATGATGCCGGCCAGCCACAGCATTGCAAGGACCGATCGTGGGAATATGCCGCCGTCCATGATGCGTTGGACAATGACCAAGCATGTGATCGCTAAGGTATTCGAATAGAAAACCCCCCAGAGCATCTCCAGGCCGGCATAGCGCCATGCGCTTCGGTAAAGTCGGAAAGCCCAGAAGCAGCCCAGATACAGCGCAATCCCTATCGGCAGACTATGGAGGTGATGCCGAATGTAGCCTTCATATATGGCGCCCCAAGAAAGACCATCAAAGCGCAGACGAAAGGAAACAACCATCGAGAAGGCGAGTATGCCGATATCGGCGATTGCCAATGGGATGGCTACGGAAAGCCATCTGGACGCAATCGGGGAATATACGTGACCACGCTTTGCCTTGTTATCTCTCATCTTGACTAGGAATACCCGACCACATTCTGTGTTAACCTAAACATCGTGCTTCATGATGGATGCGAATATACTGCCGACCCTTGCTATCACGCCGCCTTGTCGTCCGGCAGGTTGCTGTAGTAGTAGCCGTAGCTTTTCGGGTTGGCATCCACCCGATTGATAACCAAGCCGACGAGCGGCACCTGGGTATAGCTGAGCATTCGGATGGCGGTATCGAGGTGGGACCTCAGGGTGCGGCTCATGGAAACGACCAGCAGGATGCCGTCGGCCAGTGTGGATATCACCTGCGCATCGCTCAGACCCGCGGCCGGCGGGCAGTCAATAAGCACTGCATCATAGCGCTCTCTGAGATCCTTGAAGAGATCGCTGGTTTCCTCGGACCTCAGGAGTTCGGCAACGTTCATGAGCATGGGACCGGCAGGGATACAGTCCACATTCTCTATTGGGGTCGTCTTGATCACGTGCTCCAGACTCTTGCGACCCCGCAGAAGGTTACTCAGGCCCACATCGCCCGGGATGCCCAGGAGCTTATGAAGCGATGGATGCCGAAGGTCGCCGTCAACCAACAGGACTCGATTCCCATCCATGGCCATCGTGACTGCAAGGTTTACCGAGGTGGTTGATTTCCCTTCTCCCCGGCCCGGGCTGGTTATGGCAAGGACTTTCTTTCCATTGGTCAACCCCGCGAAGGCGATATTGTTTCTCAGGATTCGGAAGCTCTCCAGCAATATGGGTTTTTCGGCCCCGCCCTGAGATAGACTTGGCGACTCCCGAGGCATGTCCGGCACCATAGACAGGGCTGTGGCGCCGCTCATCTGCTCCACCATGCTCGGGTCATGCACCCGCACGTCCAACTTCTCGGCAATCAAAGTCGCCGCCAGTGCAATGAAGGCTCCCAGCAGAAGGAAGAGGGCGGCATTGCTTGCCGTTTTCGGGTATGTCGCCGATTCCGGGATCTGCGGGGTGGATGACATCATCCCGCTCGGAAGGGCCGACTGCTCGCTGATCAGCAACGTGTGGTACCTGGTGGAAAGCATTTCGTAGGTTTTTTGGAGTGTGTTGACCTGCTGCAGATGTTCTGCCAGTTGACGCTCTCGCTCCGGTAGGTTTGTAGCCATGTGCTCGCTTGCTTTTGCCTGCCCCTGGAGGGAATGCAGTCTGGCATTCGCCGCTGCGAGGGCCGCCACTCCGGCCAAGTACTGTGTGAGCAGCGTATCTCTGATCGGGTTCCGAGCGCTAACCTTCGAGCCCACCACGGTGGCTGTGATCTTCCTCAGCCTGCCCTCCTCCTTCCCGATCCTGTCCTCGATGTCCTTCACCTCTCTGGATTCGGGGGTAAACTCCTGAAGCAGCTCGGACCGCTCGCTCTGGAGCTTGTCTATCCTATCAAGAGCCGCTGAGAATTGCGGGTTCATGGTCACAGTAGTATTAGTGAGAACGTCCTTCTTTTCGCCGGAGATCCTCTTCAGCAGGGCGGCATTCTCCTGCTGCCTGGCGGATACCTCGGCTTTCGTGGCACCTACATCCGCTGAGAGTGCGGCGATCTGCTCAGCCTGCTTCATGATCTGCACATCGGGGGCAAAAAGGCCCGACTCACGCTTGAATTTGGATAGGGCCAGATTCGCCTCGGACAGTTGACGCTCGGCGGAGGCCATTTTCACTTCGGCGAACTCCCGGGCCTGGCGAACGGCCTGGTTGCTCTGCTTCAGATCCTGGGCGAAGTACTCGTTGGCGATTGCCCTCGCCAGGGCGGCAGCCGCCCCGGGGGTATACGCCCGCCCGGTGACCGCTATCACATCGGCATCCTTCGCCTGGGCTATCCTATATGACCAATCAGGTATCTCATCCGTCTTGAACCCCAGGTCCCTGGCAACGGGATCGAGTCTCGCGAATGCGTTCTTCAACAGGTCGGGGCTTGATATGATCTCGATCTGCGTGTCTATGGACCGGCTGGCGGTGATTGCTTCGAGATTGCGGATTATGGGGAGGTCGCCTTCCGACGGCGCCACCCCCGGCTTCTGGGTGAAGACAAGGATTTTCGCCGTGGATTCATATATCGGCCGGCGGGTGAGAGTGTAGAGCATTCCCAGGACGAATATCACCGTCGCGATAGCCAGGATGAGACCTCGTCGGCGATGCAGCATAGCCAGGTGAGAGCGCAAATCAATCTCATCAGGCTCATACTGAGGGCTGACATCCGGGGTGAATATCACGGGAACATTATCGCTCTTGCGAACGGGCAGGTCTTCGCGTTGATGCATGTTATAACCTTCCAGCATATTAGAATGGGCGTAAGAGGAACCCTACCGAAGTCACGGCATTGAATATGGTGTTCCATTCGGGCTTGTTGGTCTGGGAGACATAGATCACATCACCCGGCAGGACCTCGGGATTTTGAGTCTTGTCTCCTGATCTCAAAAACTTGTCCAGGTTGCAGACGAGCCGTTTCTGCTCATCTCCCTGCGTGCGGATGATGGCCACGGCACTAAGTTTCCCGCGCTTGTCTGCTCCCCTTGCAAGGCCCAGGGCCTCGGACAGCGTGAGCTTGACACCGCTCTTCATTGGAAAGAAACCGGGCGCATTGACGAATCCGAGCACCGCGACCTTGGCGGTCTCCTCCGGCACGACTACCAGATCGCCGGATTGCAGCGGCGACGATGATTCCTGCTTCCCCTGAAGCAGCGCAGGCGCGAGGTCCACAACTTGCGATTCGCCGTTCAGGTGAGTGATGGTCACTCGATTGATGGCCGCGTCATCGGTTATTCCGCCTGCCAGAGTAAGGGCAACCGCCACCCCTGCGCTGTCTTTGCGCACTCGATACAGGCCTGGAGTCTTGACCTTGCCCATGACGTAGACTGGGATCGTCTCCTCGGCATTGACGGTGATCACGTCACCGCTGTTGACCCCCACATTGGCATCTTCAACGCCCTGGAAGACGTCGGATAGCTTGACGGTCTCCCTCTCGCCGGTCGAGGCTCGGAGTATGGTGGCACAGCAGTCGGTCGTCTCTATCCCTGCGGCGAGTCCTCCGGCGGCCGCGACCGACTCAGTGATGCGCCATCCGGGCTTCATATCGTAGAGCCCCGGCTTGCTTACTGCGCCCAGCACATAGACCCGCTGCATGCGAGCCATCTTCAAAGAGACAGTGACCTCCGGGTCGCGCAGTCTGTCACTGAGGCGTGATTTTACGTCCGCAGCAAGCTCGTCAAGGGTCTTGCCGCCCGCCGTTATGCTCCCGATGGACGGCAGATTGACTATTCCGTCGGCGGGGATGTAGAAGTCGCCGGAGAAGTCCGCATGGCGGGCGACCGCAATAGTGATCACGTCCTCAGGCCCGAGTCTGTAGGCCTGATTGTCCGCATTGGCACGCGGTGTGACGAGCAAACAAATCAGTAGTACTATTGCCGCAATTCTGACGAGCATCCGCCAACCTCCTCCTTATGCCGAACAACATTGTTTTACCCATTTTTCACCTTGCTGACAATGAAACCTCAAATCTCATCCACTGTGCTCATCCGCATCAGGCAGCGTTGGGCAGACGATCGGGTGCTGATAGTTCGTTGGTTTTGCCAAGGCCCACTTCCTTAAGCGCAGGGTGTCTATACATTGGGAAATAGGAGTCATCCGGCTGTGCATATCGGCATGCTTCCGCGGAGAGAGCGTCATAAAGTTGCTGGTCCACTACGTGCTTCCAACCATGGAAGCCGTGCTCTCGGCTGCCGAAGCTCTTCTTGAACTCGAATAATGAATCGCGCTGCGCGCCGACTCCGCCTCCCAGGTGAAACGTTGTTGCACCCTTTGATATACCCCATTTGCGAACCCTATCCAGCATCAGCTTCATGGGAGCCAGGCGACGGTACCCCGATCCCGTTCCGGCCAAATGATATTGAATGATGCCGTTACAGTTCGAGAACAAGCCGACGCAGGCGGGTGTGTCGCCGTCATGGCAGATGAAGAGATGCATGATCTCGGACATGTCGCCGAGAAGATACTCGAAATAGGAGCGGTCGTAGAAGTAATAAGGATTGGCGTTCAAGTTACGCATGGTTTCGATGTAGATGCGGAGGAAGTCATCCAGCCGCTCGATGCCGGCTTCGGCGCAGGTGAACCCCATCTTCTCCAGCCGCTGGATCTCATACCGATTGCTCTTCCGATAGCGGGCGACCTGCTCTTCCGGCGGCAGGGTGAGGTCAATGGAGACCGTCCACCCGATGTCCATGATCTCGCCGTATCCCCTCAGGATGGGGGACTGGTCAATCAGCGGATGCAGGCGAGTGAAGGCGGTCACCATCGCGTGAGACCGGAAATAGGCGTCAAGCTCCTCAAGGAAGCGCTGCCTGGTGTCCTCGGGCATATTCGGAGATGCCAGCGGCCCGAGATAGCCGTGAGCAGAGGTGGCGTCCGTGATGCGTGATGAGTGATGAGTGATGCGTGATTGGTGATGCGGGAGGGTGACCGGTCTCACGAGGATCGGCAGAGCCGCCAGGTGCTCGCCTTCCCGAAACACGAGCAGCCGAGCCTCTCCTTCTCCTCGCATCTCGGCCAGCCTGTGGTACGAGGGGAGATGGTGGAAGTCATAGACGCCTATCCGATCCAGGACCTCCTTCCAGGCGTCGGATTGATCGGTAGTCAGGGCATATAAGTCACTTGGCATGGACGACCTCACGATCCAGGCTGGGGCTCCGATATGCCGGGAAGAACGAGTCCTCGGGCAACTTACCGGCAGTTTCGAATGCCGCCCGGCAGACCTCATCATAGGCCTGTTGATCCACGACATGCCGCCATGTGGAGTAGACGTGCTCGCGGCCGCCGAAGCCCATCTTGAAATCGTAGAGCGAATCCCGCTGTGCGCCGACTCCTCCCCCAAGGTGGAACACCCTCGCGCCGATGCTGTTTCCCCATTGGCGGACATCATCGAGCATAAGCTTCATGGGGGCCAGCCTCCGATATTCAGAAGCAGTGCCGGCCAAGTGATATTGGATGATCCCATTGCAGTACCCAAAGAGGCCAACACACGCCACAGTTTTGCCATCCCTGCAGATAAAGAGATGCATGGAATCCGACATCTCAGTCATGAGGTAATGGAAATAGTCCCTCCCGTAAAGATAGGCATGATCGGCGTTCAAATCACGCATGGCTTCCTCGTAGATGCGAATGAAGTCATCCAGGTGATCGATGCCCTCCTGTTCACACGTAAAACCCATCTTCCTCAGACGCTGTATCTCATAACGGTGGCTTTTCCTGTAATAGGAGAACTGAACGTCAGGCGGCAGGGTAAGATCAATGGAAATCGTCACACCGACCTGTAAGGTCCGACCATGTCCCTTCAGGAGAGATGGCGGGGTCGTCAGGGGATTGAGACGTTGGTACACAGAGACGATGCCGCTCTGCTCCAGGTAGTCATTCAGCGCCGGTACGAAACGACCTCTTGCCTCATAGTGAGTGCCGGGTGATGCCACAGGGCCTGCGAATCCGCATACGGAGGTTGCATCTTTGAGGCCGGCTCGGGCATCCACGACCCCTGTCGTTTCGATATCCCTCACGAGGAGCGGCATGGCCAGTATGCAATCGCCTTCCCGCATCACAGGCATGACTGCGGTTCCTTCGCCTCGAATCTCCGCCAACCGGTGGAATGCCGCCAGGTGATAGAAATCGAACACTCCGACTTCCCGGAGAGTCTCATCCCAGCGATCGGCTTCGTCTATAGTGATCGCCTCCATACGAACGTGCTTCGCCACGTCAGCTATCTCCTCTCAGGAGTGGATGACGGTATTTGGGGAAATAGGAGTCGTCCGGGTCGACGCCTGCCGACTCAACGACCCGCCGGCATACGTCCTGATAAGCGCCGGGATCCACGACGTGCCTCCAAGTGGAGTATTCATGTTCTCGCCCGCCAAAGGCCATTTTGAAATCCCAGAGCGAATCGCGCTGCGTGCGATCTCCTGCGCCCATGTGGAACATCCGGCAGCCTTTGTTAACCGCCCATCTTCGCACGAAATCCGTAAGCAACTTCGACGGCGATTTGCGAATATAGTCTTCCTCCGTGCCACTCAGGTAGAAGTGGACGGTACCATTACACTTGATGTACATGCCCACTCCGCAAACTCTCTCTCCATCCTTGCAGATGAACAGATGGGTGACATCGGACATATCATTCATCAGATACTCGAAGAAGAACCGGCCGAAGTAGTACTCAGGATCGGCGTGCTTTCTATCCATAGTATCGTTGTAGATGCGGATGAACTCGTCGAGATACTCCAGGCCAACCTTCTCGCAGAAGAAGCCTTCCTGCAACAGTTTCCTTACCGCGTATCGATGGCCTTTCCTATACCGAGCGAATTGTTCCTCCTCGGGAATGGTTAGGTCGAGCGATATCTCCACCCCATGGCAGACCGTCTGGCCATATCCCTCGAATAGCGGCTGCTGGTCTATGAGGCAATTGAGCCGGCAGTAGGCGGTGATGATGCGGTTATCCTCGAAGTAGGCCTGCAACGCTC
>DASRZD010000483.1:0-2019 GCA_035686805.1 Armatimonadota bacterium | reverse complement strand
CTGGGAGTGGCCTAGAACATGTTGCCGGCGGAGTCTATCACGTCCAGGTGAGTGGTGTCGTGATCAAAGCCATCAGACGGATCGGTCGGATCGGACGGATCGGGCTTGGCGGACGATGGGTCATAGGGCAGACGCCGTATGTCACCCGGCCTGAACTCGGCAGAGGCTTCCGGCCCGATCAGCTTCCGCCGTTCAGTGGCATAATCCTTGGAGAGCAAGGTATCCAGCGGAACGTCATCGAAGTCGGGGTCGCCATAGTACGCCTCTCTGTCGGCGAAGGCCAGCTTGGCCGCCTCGATGGCGGCGTGAATGTGGTCGGCCGAATTATGGCCCAAACCCGCAAGATCGAATCCCTCCAGCAATGTGAGCTGCTGAAGGAACACCGGCCCCTGACACCACGGCCCGCACTTGTAGACATCGATGCCTCGATATGAGACGGTCGGCGGATCCTCGACCTTCGCATGATACCCAGCCAGGTCATCGTAATCCATCAGGCCCGAATGCGCCAAGCCGGTGGCATCCTTGACCTTCGTGTCCCGGCAGAATGCCGCAATCCGCTCGGCGATCTCGCCCTTGTAGAAATGGTCACGGGCGGCATCCAGACCGCCGGTCTTCTCGGCCTCCAGAACCTTGCGGAATGTGGCAGCCCATTGAGGCTGCCGGTAGATCCCACCGATCTCGGGGATGCCGCCGGCCAAGAATGCCTCCGCCGAAGTGGGCCATTGCTCGGTGAACTTCTTCTGCTGGGCGAGGAGTGTGTCCTTGAGTTTGGCATACATTGGGAAGCCGGACTCCGCCAGCTCGATCGCCGGCATGAGCACCCGCGACAGGGGCATTGTGCCGAACTCCCGAAGGGCTGTGACCCAGGTATCGAATGCCGCGGGGACGGTCGCCGGGAGGAATCCGTCGCCCGGGATGAGGTCAATCCCTTGCTTGCGAAACCACTCGATGGTCGCACGCCGAGGAGCAGTCCCCTGCCCGCTGATGGCGTTCACTTTCCCAGTTTTCGCAGAGTAAACGAGGATAGGGACTTCCCCGCCGATGCCGTTCAACTGCGGCTCGAGGACCGCCAGGCAGAACCCGGCGGTGACTCCGGCATCGATCGCATTTCCGCCCTCCTGCAGGACTCGCAGGCCGGCGAAAGTGGCGAGGTAGTGGCCGGTAGTGATGACTGCGTGCGTGCCCATGATAACCGGGCGAGTGGTGAAACTTGGCATAGACTTTAGACCTTAGACTTTGGACGTTAGGGACAGACTTTAGGGATCAGACTTTGGACTTTAGGGACCGGAGGCCGGATTGGGTGTCCTCGTAGATGCGTCTCGCGCCAGCCAGGAAATCCTGCACATAGGGCTTCAACTCAGGGGCGGAGAAATCGTCCACGAACGGCAAGCCGGCTCGATTCATCTCCGTCCCGACGGAGATCGGCATATCGAACTCGCGGGCTGCCCGAACCACCTCGCCAAGCTTCCGAATCTTGAGCGCCTTCTCGGCCGGGTCTTTGATGTTCCAGTTGCGGTCAGGGATGATGTTGACCGACACTACCCCCTTCGAGCGAAGAAGCTCCAGGAAGCCGATGGTGTCCTCCTCGCCGGGATTCGTGCCATCCAGCCAGGCGATCATCGGGAGGGCATCCATGCCGCGGATCATCTCGATGGCGTCCTCGATGGTTGGGAAGCTTCCGCTCTCAGGCGGCACATACCCCACCCCGCCGAACTTCATGAGCTTGGCGCGCATCTTCTCATGGAACTTCGGCGTGTCGGCGATCAGGACGGCCATATCCTCCTGGATCATGCCTAGCTTCTTTGCCCAAAAACCGACCGCGCCGTCACCAAGGATCTCACGAGCCTTCCGATCATACGCGGTGAGCATGTGGCGCTCGGTGGCATTGCGCGAGGGGGTCAGCGGAATGACGTCCTTTTCGTAATCCAACTGCACCTCATCGAGATATGCATTCACGCGCCCCATAAGCCCCAGATTCCGCGAACGTGCCATGCTCGCCATTGACTTGAGAATCCGATC
>DASRZD010000482.1:0-3128 GCA_035686805.1 Armatimonadota bacterium | reverse complement strand
GCGGGCTGGACAATCATCGGCTATCCTTTCCAGACAGCCCAACAGTGGAGCAACTGCTTTATCTACAATCCCAATGCCACCCCGCCGCAGACGAGGTCAATCGCCGATGCCAGGGATGCCGGCTGGATATCCAGCGTACTGATCTGGTGGGATTCGGAGTATCAGAGCAGCCGTGATTGCGGAGTCGAGGACGACTACTCATACTCCTCGACGGTCGAGCCATGGCATGGCTACTGGCTTGCCAACAAGGTCAGTGACCTCCAGCTCATAGTCCCGCCGCCGTAGCAGGCTGCCCATTGACAAAACAGGCCGTTTAGTGTATAGTATTTTATAAGACGCATAGTTGGTTTCCACCTTCCTTGCGTCTTGGTTTGGCTTAGTGCGGTAAAAGGTCCAGTAAGGAGACGCCCCAAGTGAAGACGGCTCGGATCGTTCTGCTTCTCATTCTTTCTATTCAGGTTGCCGCTTATTCCCAACTAGCGAATACGGCGTGGCCGATGTTTCGGCACGATTTGAGGCACACTGCCCTCAGCCCTTATCACGACCCGACATCCACCAATGCGCTGAAGATCAACGTCAACGGAGGCAGCATCCTGTCTTCCTGCGCGATCGGCACGGGCGGAGTGGTGTACGTCGGTGCGGGCAGCTACTTATACTCGATCAGCAGTTCGGGAGGCATAAACTGGAGCTATCCTATTGGCAGCACCCGTTCGTCGCCCGCAATCGCCACCGACGGCACTATCTACGTCGGCTCGAATGACTATAAGCTCTATGCCATCAACCCTAACGGCACGAAGAAATGGTCATACAGTACCGGCGGAGTTGTCTCCGGTTCGCCGGCAGTCGCCTCAGATGGGACAGTCTACATCGGCTCGCGAAGCGGCATTCTCTATGCCCTGAACCCCAACGGCAGCAAGAAATGGCAGCGAACTCTCAGCAACATGCACATGACCTCGCCGGCGGTCGGACCGGACGGCACCATATACGTCGGCGGGGGAAGCCTGTATGCCATCAATCCCAACAATACCGAGAAATGGCATTATTCTCCAGGTACCTCCATCCTCACCTCGCCGGCAGTCAACTCGGACGGAACGAGGGTCTATTTCGGCTGCGGCGATGGCAACCTTTACTGCCTGAATTCCTCTGATGGCAGCGTGGCGTGGTTCTACCCCGTCTGCTACAAGGCAGGCAGCACTCCATCATCACCCGCCATCGGGCCGGATGGCTCGATTCTCGTGGGCTCGAACTGGGGAACTTTCTACTGCATCGCTCCCGACGGCACTGAGACATGGCGCTATGAGACCCGCTCGGACGTGCGCTCGTCACCGGCAGTGAACGCCGATGGCACCGTCTTCTTTGGGACGATGGACGGCTTCCTATACGCTCTCAATTCGAACGGCACGCTGAAGTGGCGATATCTTACCAAAGGCAGCATCTTCTCGTCGCCGGCAATCGACGCAGAAGGCGACGCGTGGATTCCCTCCTGGGATGGCTACGTATACGGTAATCTGAACCATACCCCGGCCGCCGCGACTCCACCGTCCGGTCTCACGGCAACGCTCGTCTCGGACAGCGATGTGAGGCTCGACTGGGCCGACAACTCCAGCGACGAATATGGGTTCAGCATCTACAGGAAGCAGCCCGGCCAAGAGTATGCTCTCCTTGACAGCGTTGGGGCCGGCGTCACCACCTATACGGATCCCGGTCTGGCTTCCGGTACGACCTTCTACTACCAGGTTGCTGCCTATCAGGAGGGCGGTTTCTCCTACTCGAACGAAGTGTCGATCAAGACGCCGGGTCTCGAAGTGCCCACCGATTGCGCGGCAGTCCAGGTGCCGGGCGTCGGGATAAGCCTTTCCTGGTCGGACAATGCCACCCAGGAACTCGGCTACAAGATCGAGCGCAAGGCAGGCAATCTTGCCCTGTTCCGCGAGATAGCGACAGTTGGTGAGAACGGAATGAGCTTCACCGATCCCAGTGTGAATCCGGCGACGGATTACTACTACCGAATCCGTGCATTCAACATGTCAGGCCATTCAAGCTACTCGAACGAGGCCTGGTGCGCATCCGAGGGCAGGAATTTCGACGAAATCAGCACGGTTAGCACTACCCGTCCGCAGATCGCTCTCACCTTCGACGCAGGGACGGAATCCGTCAAGTACTCAATTCTGGATACACTTCGGCAATACAACGTGCGTTCCACGTTCTTCGTCACGGGCCTCATTGCTCAGGCAACGCCCGATTTTTGGGTTCAAGCTACACTTGATGGCCATGAGGTATGCAACCATACATGGGACCACCCCGATCTCCGCTACATCTCCGACGATCAGATCAGATGGGAGTTCGCCGCCGCCGAGGAGATGATCTATGGGATCACGGGCAATCACTGCCGGCCGTTGTTCAGGGCGCCCTATGGAGCGAGAAACTCCCATGTGTTGCAGATTGCCGCGGAGGAAGGCTATCGGCATGTCTTCTGGACTGCGGACACAGGTGATGCGGGATGGCTTGCGCCGACTCAGGAGATCATTGATCGCGCACTGGCTGCTGCTCAGAACGGCGCAATCATCCTGTTCCACTGCACGCTTGATACTACGGCAACCGCCATACAGACCATCGTCCCGACGCTGCTCTCCCAGGGGTATGAGCTTGTCACGGTTCCGGAGCTGGATGCTCCTCTGCAGATCACGAGCCCGACTGAAGCCATATTTGGGAACAGGAGCTTGATGTCCGTTCCCATCGAGCCCGCCCATCCCGCCCCGCTCCAAGTGTTCCGGGGAGCGCCCATTGACGGCTATCTCATCCAATGGGATAACGAAAGTCAGAGTTCGGTTGCGTACGATGCGTTCGATCCGGTCGGCTTTGGAGGTATCAGTCCCGACTACGGCATGTGGATCACCTCCAGCACGTCGCTCGGTCCTGTGAAGGTTTGCGGCTCGACTCAGACGACCGCGCGGCACATCATGCTCCCGCATGCCTACCTGGCAAGTGCGGGCTGGACAATCATCGGCTATCCTTTCCAGACAGCCCAACAGTGGAGCAACTGCTTTATCTACAATCCCAATGCCACCCCGCCGCAGACGAGGTCAATCGCCGATGCCAGGGATGCCGGCTGGATATCCAGCGTACTG
>DASRZD010000481.1:0-2031 GCA_035686805.1 Armatimonadota bacterium | reverse complement strand
CAGGCCTAAACAGGATTGCGGATTGCGGATTGCGGATTTCGGATTGGGGATTGCCGGAGTCTGACTCCTCGGGAATTAGGCTTCGGACGAACCGCTGCAGCCGGAGATCGTAGAAATGCTCGATCACGGCTCGCTTCACGGTATCCCGAGCGTCATGATAGCGATCGAGCTTCTCGGGATCGAAGGTCTTCGCCAGCTTGGAGGCCATATGAAGCGCCCCATACACCGCCGAGCATGTAAACAGGTGCAGTCCCCGTCGCTGCTCCCAGAGGTCATAACTCGGCGGCGGAAGCTTGGTCTCCTTGTCCAAATGCTCGATCATATAATCCACCGTCGGCGTGATCAGGTCCTCATAGATCGAATAAAGGTAATCCTTGTCCTTCCATAGATCGAAATGCTTCCCCGCCGCCCAGATCACCAGCGCCGTGCTGTCCTCCTGATGAGGCACTTCCGGCTGACCGTCCACTATCCATGGATGCCAACACGCCCCCAGACTGCCGTCGGGGCAATACTTCTGCAGAAAAAAACTCCGATCGAGGGGCAGGATACTCGCGCAGAACGACAAGAACCGCTTCATAGGCCTGGCGTATCCGGCCATATCCAGGGCATGGCCCACGAAGGCGCCATCCCGCGGCCAGACGTAGCTGTAATGAGCCCGAGCGGTCTGCATGATATCCGTGTCGTTTGCCGCAAGTATCCCGCCACACCGGTCAATCTGTGTCTCCAGTGTCAGCAGGCTGCGTTCGTAGAGATCGGCTAAAGCGTGCTCCTTCCTAAGATCGCCATCAAGAACCGCCGCCTTCTCTACCCATGAAGTCCAGTACTTCTCGGATTCGGCAATAAGGCCCTCAAATGAGCTGGAGGCCAGCGCGTTCAAGCTCGTTACTTCGTCGAGCGAACGGCCAAGTGCGATCCAACAGCTCACTGAATCCGAGCCCTCCTCCGCCTGGGACGAGCCGACTTCGCCGAAGCTATGTCGCCCATTGCCCGAGGCGGAAGAGCCATGGACCCGCAGCCTGAAGCTGATCGTGCTGTCCACAGAACCCTGCTCGATCGGATGCCTGCTTAGGGACCCGTCTTCAGCATCCCGCCATGTTCCCTCAGCGCCCCCGAACTCCTTGACGCCGGCCGCATACTCGAAGATTCCTTCGCCCGTAGTGCGCCCGCTCATCAGGATGTGACAGTCGCGCTTGAAATGTATCATCGCGCCAGACTCGGGGTGGAAGAAAGCGGTGTCTCCTATTTCGGTCTCATAGATGCGAAAGTCGTGGTGCAGGAACAGCCTGATTTCCCTCTCCGTGGTATGGAGGTTTTCAACCGATACCCGACGGAGAAAGAGGTTCAACTCCGGATGAACCGTGTCGCTGAACCTCAAACTGATGCCTAGCCGGCCGTTGGTCGCACGGACGTCGGTTGTCAGGCTTCTCGGGCGATATCCCAACTCCACCTGCCAGGTTTCGTCAATCCATGCGAAAAGGCCGTCAACCCACACGCCTACTCGATTGACATGGCCATTCACATGGTTATGCAATCCAACGTGCGGGTAGTACAAATCCCGGATGTTCAGGTTCCGGTCAATATTCACAAGAATTGTGCCGTTCCCGACCACCAGGTCCCTGGGCATGAAAGCCTCCTAGCTCAAATTGTCGGCTGCCAGGAGGCGGGGTATTACTGTCAGAAATACCAGTGAACGAGCGAAGAGTGAACAGTGAACGGTAAACAGTGAGCAGTGCGCTAAGCACTATGCACTATGGACTAAGCACCAAGCACTATGCACGGTGATTCGCGTCCTGAAAGCCCTCCAGACCGGCGAGCTCTGCCCCGTCGAATGGGTGCCCGGCGAGGAAACCCTCGGAAAAGCAGCATGACAGACATGGTTAATGGTTAGATGGTTGATGGTTGATGAGCAGAGGACCAGTTCTCCCATGAACCATTAACCATCAACCATTCCCCATCTTCCCCTGGTACAATTACCTGTTTTCTTCCTCGTTTTCCGCCGGACTATTGACGTAACAGTTCACTCCTCTGGAT
>DASRZD010000480.1:0-2903 GCA_035686805.1 Armatimonadota bacterium | reverse complement strand
AAATTTCTAAAGTTTAGATCTTTGGAAGATTCCAAACTGATTGGGTTGACGAATTGGCCGAAGTCTGTAGGCTCGAGGCCCATGCTTCAGCGCTACGACTTGTCAGCCGACTATATTCGAGGCTTTGCCGACCGCAGCAGCTCTCTGAGTGAGAATGCTATCTCTCTGAGCGGGACTGACGATCGTCTCCTCCGTCAGGTAGGTCGATCCCTGTCTCTGATTGGGGTACGGAACACCGTTCGGGTAGACCCCAAAGGGCGGACGGTGGTGCGAGTCGGAGGCCTTAGGGGCCTCCTGGCTTGGCAAAAGTTCATCGGGTTCACCAGTGACACAAAAGCCGAGCGTCTCGGCAGGATGATCAAGAAGGAGAGTGCGCCGTGAGTTTCGACCGCTATCGCAACCTGTGGAGGCAGTTGAAGTCCTTTCTGCAGGACTACCTGCAGACCATGGGACATGAGCCTAATGAGAAGGGCCAGTTTCGGTGCATCAATCCAGAACACGAAGACAAGAAGCCGAGCTGTGGCTTTGTAGATGCCGAAAAGACGATGTTTCACTGCTTTTCATGTTTGGTCAGTGGTGACATCTTCACGGCGGCGCACTTCCTCGAAGGACGTCCAACCCAGGGACAGGAGTTCGTCACCGAGAACGTCTTCGCCCTGGCTGACCAGTTCAACATCCCCTACGAGGGGATTGAGATCGCGCCTAAGACACTCAAAAGCCAAGACATCGCTCGAGCTTATGAACTGGCGACGTCGCTACTGCGGGACTCCGATGATGGCAGCGTGGCCGAAGCTATCTATGGCTGGAGCCTAGATGCGATGCGTGAAGTCGAGCCCAATATCGGTACGGTCGAGTGGGATACCTTCTCTAAGAAGTTGCGTGAGTACGGCGGGTACACCCTGACCTGGCTGGAAAGCAATGGCATTACGGCACAACTATTCGATAAGCACCTACTGACTTTCGCTATCAAAAATGCCAATGGAGTAGTCCGAGGATTTGCAGCGCGAGATAGTCGTGAAGGTAGCCGTATCCAGAAGTGGAGGAACACCAGCAGTGATGTGCAAGTCTTTGAGAAGAGTAAGCTGCTTTATGGCATCGACATAGCCCGAAGTGAGCCAGGGCCGCTGTACCTCGTCGAGGGCTACACCGACGTCATCGCCGGTCGCCTGGCAGGTATCAAGAACTTCGTGGCCTACATGGGCTCGGCTCCGCACCGCAATCAGATTGAGTCGCTAAAGCAAGCTCGCAAATTCGATCTGATTCTAGTGCCTGATGCCGATGAGAACGGCGCGGGCTTCGACGGTGTCCAACGAGCACTCGACAAGATCTTCCCTGACTTCCCGGACATGAACGTCCGTATCAAACAGCTGCCGTTTACTGAAGACGGCAAAAGCCAAGACGTCAGCGACTACCTGAACACTCACTCACTCGCAGACTTCCTCAATATTTCAAATGTCAATAGCTTCGAGTGGCGCCTTGACCGACTTGATCTCACCATTGGTGAAGCCGAGATCTGTAAGAAGGTCATGCCGATTATCATCGAGGAGAAAAGTCCACTCGAGCAAGAACTCATGCTCAAGATGCTGGCAGCCAAAACTGACATTCGGCTGGCAGGTCTACAGCGTGAACTCGATGAGCAACTCCGAGAGAAGCGTGGCGAGAACCGCAAGCGGGCACAGATCGAGATCAACACCTTGCGTTCCGCTATGGAGTCCGACGACTTCGATCCAACGGTTGCGGGCGATGTGCTTCGAGGTACGGCGATGCGTCTTGACGACATCGCTCGCTCGAAGTTCACCGCTAATCGCCACGGTTCACAGGAAACCGAAAACTTCGTACAGACACTCAAGCAGAGTTTCGAAGAGCGTGGGACTGCAATTCCGGGTTGGACCACAGGCTTCAAGAGTATCGACGAAAGCCTCGGTGGTATCCCTCAACAAGAGTGCATGATCTCTCTTGCCGGAGATGGCAACGTCGGCAAGTCCGCCATCGTGCAGAACATTGCTCTCGGCGTAGCTCGCAACAACCCTGAAGTCTCAGTACTACTCTTTACTATCGATGACACTCGCTCGCAGACCATCCCTCGGCTCATCTCGCAGATGACTGCACTGCCCATCAACATCGTGACTCAACCACAACGCTATACCCGCGAGTTGGCTGGCCAACCCGGCCAAGACCTCAAGAAGGCCTGGGCGGAAATCCAGACACTCGTGCAGCAACGTCGCTTGGACATCAAGGACGCGTCGCAGGGCAACACCATTGCCTATGCCGACCAATGGGTCGAACACGTCCAGACGCTCAATCCCGGCCGTCGTATTCTCTTCATTCTCGACAACTTCCACAGACTACGCGGATTTACGGCAGACGGGGACCGGGAGAAACTGGAACAGGCCAGTGATGCCGTGTTCATGATGACCAAGCAACGGGGTATCACGGCGATGTGCACGATGGAACTGCGCAAACGCGAGAGTATGTGGCGCAAGCCCAGCATCCAGGACCTCAAGGGCACCAAGCGGTTCGAGTATGACAACTCGGTCATCCTCATGATCCACAGCCAGCTGCACGCCGCACCGGAGAACGAGGACGTCGACTGCTGGTCCGAAGACGGGGTGCGCAAGCCGATCCTTCACATCCACTTCGACAAGAATAAGGTGACTAGCTTCAAGGGCCGTGTGCGGATGAAGTTCCGCCCGGAGACCTCGCAGCTCTTAGAGATCGAGGACACAGGCAGCGGGGGCTTCGTGCCTGGTGCTGTCCCTGATTAGGCTGTGCATCTCAGGCAAAGCTATGACTGGTCGATCGCACCGCCGGGGTTCAACACTGACCGCATTCGGGGCCGGATCGAGAAGCATCCCGACGTCAAGGCGAAACATGCCCAAGGACATCGGCTCGTCACAGCGACT
>DASRZD010000479.1:0-6867 GCA_035686805.1 Armatimonadota bacterium | reverse complement strand
ACTCGAGCGCTGGAGTGGGTGTAAGCAACTGCTTCACCGCAAACGCCACCGATTCCCGCTCGACAGCCTTCTGGTATGCCCAGTGGAGTTGGAGCCCGGTCCCGATCGACGGGACAAATGCTCCGATCGGAGCCGGCTATTTCTTCACAGCAGTGAAGCCCGCCGCGCGTGTTAGTGGCTGGAACTATGTGATCGTTTCATGGGCGTTCGACTACACCGCGGGCACCGGGCAGGTGCAGTGGCGCATAAACTCGACCACGCCAAACCTGCAGCTCAACCTCGACTCCACCTCAGGCAGGTGGGCTGCCAGCCATGACGTGGCAGGTATATTCCTCGGCTCGGCTTACGCCGCGACAGGTACCAACATAGTCCAGGGCCACATCGACAACGTGGAATTCCACACCATCCCAGAGCCGACCAGCTTGCTGGCGCTCGGAACGGGCTTGATAGGCCTCGCGGGGCTTATCCGCCGCAAGAGATAATAAATCGGACAAACCGATAAGCAGCATCTGCAGCGCCGGGTCTCAAAGACCCGGCGGTTTGTTTCTGTGCCGGCCCAAGGAACTTTTTCGGTAAAAATATCCTCATCCGTATTGTAAATCAGCAGACCCTGGTGTATAATTGCCGAGAAGAGGCCATGGATAGCAGCGAGCTTGAAAAGATAGACATCCTTCGGAGCAGGTTTAAGATCGGTTACGAGGATGCGAGAAAGACACTGGCTGCGGCATCGGGCGATGTTGTGACCGCTTTGGCGGCGATAGAGAAGAATGGCGCAGGCCGGAAGGACTTAATGGCACTCGGGGCGGAAGTGGCCGACGAGGTGAGAAAGCTGATCGCCGGTGCTCCGTTCCGGAAGCTGAGAGTGAAATACGGCGACCGGCTGATCCATGAGACGCCGGTTGCACTGACGGCGGCAGCCGCATTGGCCGTCGGACTCGCGGCAGTCGTGATCACCAAGCTGGTAGTCGAGGTAGACAAAGGCGAGGAAGGGGCTGCCGAATGAGAGATCTCATCAGAGACCTTACCGCTCAGAAGCATGCGGAGTATGAGGGCATAAACGACGCCGGTGTGGTCGAATCCGCCCAGGCCGGCGAAGAAGCCGCCGCCGAGTATCTCCTCTACAAATACCGCAATCTGGTGCGAAACAAAGTCCGCTCGTACTTCCTCATCGGCGCTGAGAAGGAAGACCTCCTGCAGGTGGGGATGATAGGCCTGTGGCAGGCGATGGTGGACTATCGGGCGGACAAGGCGATCTCGTTCCCGGCGTTCGCGAGGATCTGCATCCAGCGGCACATTATTACCGCCATCAAGACCGCCACCCGCCAGAAGCAAATACCGCTGAATACCTCCCTTTCACTTGAATCTTCGCCCGATGACTCGAACTCCGAGTGGAGCTTGTCCGAGATACTCACCTCCGAGGAGACGGTTGATCCCGAGGAGCTGGTGTTGAAGCGGGAGGACTCCAAGATGCTCCACGAGATGCTCCAGCACATGCTGAGCGACTTCGAGTGGCGAGTGCTGACCGGCTACAAGGTCGGCAAGTCATACCGAGAGATCGCTTCGGAACTCCAGTGCAAGACGAAGTCAGTGGACAATGCGCTGGCCCGGATTAAGCGGAAAGTGTCCAACACGCCGTTGGATTTACTGGCCGATTGAGCTTACCGCCATGAGCAAGAAACATTCGAGATTATTCCGAGAGTTCGTCGAAACCATAGTCATGACCCTGGTGGTGTTCCTCATCCTCGTCACTTTCGTGATCCAGGGGTTCAAGGTCTATGGAAGCTGTATGGAGCCGAACCTTCAAACGGGCGAGCGGCTGCTCGGCAACAAGTTCATCTACCGTTTCGAGAAGCCTAATCGGGGAGACATAGTGGTCTTCAATTACCCGGCGGATCCCAGGAAAGTGTTCATCAAGCGGATAGTGGCGCTTCCCGGCGAGACGGTCGAGATCCACAGAGGCAAGCTGTTTGTTGATAGAAAGCCGGTACCAGAGGAATACGTGAAAGCCAGGGCGCACGGCAGTTACCCGCCGGAGAAAGTGGCCGCGGGCCACGTCTTTGTGCTGGGAGACAATCGCGATCAGAGCAATGACAGCCGGTTCTGGGGCGAGCTGCCCATAGGGAACATCCAGGCGCGGGCATGGCTTCGATACTGGCCGCTCAGCAAGATTTCGGTATTCCGATCACCCCCGAATGCAACCTAACGTCCGAATACAGCAAGAAGAATTCGAGCGCAAGCATCTCTCGCCCTACGCAGCATTGAGTGCCGAATCGGCCGGACGCGTGAGGCCCGAGGACAAGTGTCCCATCCGAACGGACTTCCAGCGTGACAGGGACAGGATCATCCACTGCAAGGCATTTCGCCGCCTGAAGCACAAGACTCAGGCATTCATTGACCCGGAGGAGGATCATTATCGGACGAGGCTCACGCACACGCTCGAAGTCTCGCAGATCAGTCGGACGGTCGCTCGGGCATTGAGGCTGAATGAGGATCTGGCGGAAGCGATTGCTCTCGGCCACGACCTGGGGCATACGCCGTTCGGGCATGCGGGCGAGAGCGCGCTGGACGAGGTCTACCGCGAGTATGTGCCCTCGGCGTCATTCCGGCATAACGAGCAGAGTCTGCGAGTGGTGGAGTCCCTGGAGAACGATGGCGCGGGCCTCAACCTGACGAAGGAAGTGCGAGAGGGCATCCTGCACCATTCTAAAGGGAACGACGATCTCAGCTTCGAGAGGAATGGAACGCTGGAGGGGCGGATTGTCAGGATTGCGGACAGGATCGCCTACATCAACAGCGATATTGACGATGCGGTGAGCGCAGGTGTGATCGCCAGGTCGGACTTGCCGGCGGACTGCATACGGGTGGTGGGGGAAGGACACTCCCAGCGGATTGCCACCATGGTGCTTGATCTGGTAGAGAACAGCCAGGGCAAGCCTGATCTCTCCATGAGCGCGGAGGTATTGGCGGCGACCGATAACCTGAAGGATTTTCTATTCGAGCGAGTGTACTGCCCGACAGGTGAAGGCCCGCGCATGGAGGAATTGCGCAAGGCCGAGCGTCTGGTGAAGGAGCTTTTCAGGTTCTACATGAGCAATCCGAGCCAGTTGGAGGAAAGGCGGCCGGATGAAGACACCGTCGAGGCCTGGGCGAGGGTCGTCTGCGACTTCATTGCCGGCATGACGGACCGCTATGCCGAGAGACAATACGCTGGGAATTTCATGCCGGGCGCATTTGACTTTGGGAAAATGTTTTCGTTATGATATAATCATAGTGTAGCGCCTACACGGGACTCGCCGGAAAACCCTCTTTCCGAAGCGACAGCCCAATAAGCAATTGGAGGTGGATATTGTGAGTGTAAAAGCTACCATCAAATGCAATTGCGGTCAGCGGATAATCGCCAAAGACGTAATGCAGACCGGCTACTATCTCAGACTGTTCGGCCCGAGCTTCGTCTACGTCAAGTTCCGCTGCTCCCGCTGCAAGAAGCTGGGCGAGCAGTTCGTGAAGCAGGAAGACTGGGAAGACGGCATACTCAACGACATCCCCTCCGAGATCAGCGATTCGGACAAGGAGCGCCTGAGGTCCATGGGGCCGATCAACGTTCACGAGCAGATCGAGTTCCATTTCCGTTTGCAGGACAGAGGAGCGTTCACCGACCTATGTGAGCAAGGTGCCCCGAAGTCGAAGGAAGAAGAATAAACGACTGGCCCAGAGTTTCAGGGGACTTTTGTCCAATGAAAACAACGCGTAGGCATATCACCATCTCCCTCGCTATCCTGTGCCTGGTCGCTATGCCAGGCGCATTTCAGGCGGCTTATTCCCAATCAACCAGTATCAAGGTGTTCATCAAGGTAAGCACAGCAAAGAAATCCGCCTGGGATATCTTCATAAAGGACTACCGAACCGGCAAGGCAACGAAGTTCATCACCGTCACCGATGTCTACCAAGGTCATTACCACCCGGCGGAGTACCACAATGGTCATGTTTATGTTATCAGGAGACGGGGTGACGTGCATGGCCCCACCTGGACTGACGAGTTGTGGCGCTATGACAGGAATAGTAAGGGAACCAAGCTTTGGTCGTCGAAAGGATTGGACTTCCGAGTTCGAGACGACGAGGGCATGATTGCAGTTCTGGCTGGCTCAAAGCAGGGACCCGAGAGGAATCTTTACCTCGTAGATCGAGTCGGAAAACTGATCAAGACATTCCCTCCGGAACAACTGGTCTCGACGGATATGAGCTTCGAGAAATGGGATGGGCGATTTCTCTGGCTTGCAGACGAGGCGATGATGACTATCAGCAGCTTTGTCAGGGTTGATAGTAACTCGATGGCCGTTAAGAAGTATAACCTTACGGAACTTGACCTGGCCGCGGAGGACTATGCCCTGAATCCCACCTCGCTCCGACTGGCATACAGCGATTACCCTGTGATGTTTGAAACCGATACGGCTGAAGACTTCAGGAAGGAGAAGACGCCGGTGAAGCTCTACATCTACGACCTGTCAACAAGGCACCGGCGCTTAATCGCAAGGGCGATTGCTGAGCCGTTCAATCCGAAATGGGCGAATCCCTCGACGCTGGAGTACGACAACCCACGAGGAAAAGGCAGAATCCAGAAGCGCATCCGCTAAGCCGCTTGTCAGCTTTGTTTCAGGCCGCACACGTTTACAGCACCGGGCTCTTGTGCTAGAATGCCCTTCGGAGGCATTCGGTGATTCCGCTTCGAGACGAGAACCCTGCGCGCACAACTCCATACATAGTCTATATCCTGATTGCCGCAAATGTGCTCATCTATCTCTACAACGGCAGCCTCGGACCGCATACGCATAACCCGCTTGCCGGCTTCGAGCTGGTGCCGGCAAAGCTGTTTGGCGGCAGGGATCTCGGAGCCCCTGGCCCTGTTGCACCGTGGATGACGATCTTCACCTCCATGTTCATGCATGCCAACCTCTTCCACGTCGGCGGGAATATGCTGTATCTGTGGATATTCGGCAACAACATCGAGGACGTTCTGGGGCATTTCAACTCACATTCTTCTACCTTGCTTCGGGCTTGGCGGCCGCGCTTGCACAAGTGGCTGCGAGCCCTATGTCGCATGTGCCGATGGTGGGGGCGAGCGGGGCAATTGCGGGCGTACTGGGGGCGTATTTCTTGTTATTCCCCAGGGCGAGGATCATCAGCCTGGTGATCCTCGTGTTCTTCATACAAGTCACGGCCCTGCCGGCCTGGATAGTGCTTCAGGTCATTTACTCCACGCTCATGGCCGGCGGACCGGGCGGAGGAGTTGCGTATGCCGCCCATATAGGCGGCTTCCTCGCAGGTCTTATCATGATCTTCCTGCTCGGCGGAGGCAGACTCCTCCGGGGCAGACAGACGGCGGGATACAGAAGCTACCGGTGGTAGAGGATTTCAGATTTCAGATTGCAGATTTCAAATTGAAGGGGTAAGCGGATGCTGAGACGTGAGTGGATACTGATTATGCTCTTGATACCGGGGCTGTTGAGCGCATTGATTATCGGCGCTCGGAGGTATGCCGTCGAGTCCGGGAATCGCAATGTCGAACTGGTGCTCGACTACAGCGAGATTCAGAACCTGTCGGTTGCATCTGGGACTTCGATCCCCGAGTTGCTGACCAAGTTCAAGTCGGCGGGAGTGACGGGGATTGCGGTAACGGAGGATCTGCTGCAGGATTTGGCTTCCACGGGTCAGGTGGCCTTCGAGGAAAGATTCCTGAACGGCGGGCCGGTGACTATCATTGATTCGGCGGATTCGCAGCTTTCTACGCGAGCGTACCGAAGTCTCGTCACTCGGCTGCCGGAGAATATGGTCTTCCAGACGGTTGATGAGCGCAGCGGCGTGCCAACCATGCCCTACAAATTCGCAGTCAAAGCCGCCCCGGGCACGCTGAATCTGATGGGCCTCGGCCTGTCACCCGACACAGTATGGCTGGTGAAGCAGGCGGGACTGGATGTAGTCGCTCGCCTCCAGAACAATCCCGCGGTTACGAAGAAGGCGGTGGATGCCGATATCGCCGACTTGAAGCGCGATGACGTTAGGAGGGTCATATTCTCGGGCGACGAGATCCTCGGATTCAGAGGACTCGTGTCCTATGCCGCCGACCAGTTGAGGTCAAACGGCCTCATCTACGGCTCGATTGAGATGGGCAAGCAGAAGGGCGACGCCCGTATGTCCGAAGAGCTGAAGTCGGAGCTGATTCGGGTGCACAGCATATCGCTGGCTGAGATGGCGACCATGTCCCCCATGACGGCGGTCGAGCGATTTGCGCGTGCGGTGAAGGAGAGGAACATCAGGCTCTGCTATGTGCATCTGCCGGAGACCGCGGGAGAAGCGCCGGTATTGGACGGGGTGGACTTCGTCAATAGGATCAAGGGACAGGTCGAGACGGCGGGATATCGGATGGGGACTGCCCAGCCGTTCCGAGTCATATCCAGGCCGAAGCCACTCCTGGTACTCATGGCGCTGGCGGTGGCGGCCGGGGCAGTGCTGCTTCTGGGATCACTGGTGACCCTTTCGCCCAAGGTGAAGTACGGCCTGCTCGCTCTGGCGTTGATCGGTTTGGCGGGGCTTGCCCTGATCGGCGGAATGGGCCTCAAGCTCGCTGCGCTGACATCGGCGCTGGTGTTCCCGACCCTTGGGGTGGTCGCATTGATCGGCCCGCTCTTCCACAGCGAGGCAAGCGAAGAAAAGCCTGCGAAAAGGGCCGTACTCCTGTTCCTGGGCATGTCTGCATTTACACTGTGCGGGGCGCTGCTGATCGTGGGGCTGCTCAGCGATCGTCCATTCATGGTCAAGGTTGACCAGTTCGCAGGAATCAAAGCGGCGCACTTGCTCCCGATTATGGGCGTG
>DASRZD010000478.1:0-10963 GCA_035686805.1 Armatimonadota bacterium | reverse complement strand
ACCAGGTGCTCTCTCTGTTCTGGATCCAGAAGTAGCCGCTGGATGTCCCTTTCCGACCCAGGAGCCGGATCTTCGAGTTCGTAGTCGAAGCGAGGATCTCGGTTGCGTCGGGCTCGGTGCAGACTCCCTGCCGGCGGTCGTAGAACGGCAGAGCGGAGGCGAAGGAAGCAGCGCCCTTCCAGGCGTCATAGACGTTCCATGCCCGAATGTACTCGTCCACCCACCAGTAGGTGGGAGTGTTCAGCGCCGCACTGGCCATGAGCTGTGCCCAGACGCAGTTGTGAACATGGATGCCCGTTGAGTCATGCCGGGGCTTGGTGGTATCCCCATGGATCCCCCAGGGGCTGAGATTATAGTTTGCGCCCATCAGGCCGAACTCGCCGGACGCCCATGCCTTGTCTTTACCGTTCGGACCGGAGGAATAGGTATTGACGCTCTGCATGGTATGAGTGATCGCCCAGTCGAACTCGTCATCGCCGTAGGGGAGACTCTCGAAGCCTCCATTGTAGAGCATCGGACGGCCGATGACGTTGTCTATAACCTCGACGTCATCCCACCAGGCAGTCCCCGAGCTGCCGGTAAGCCGGAGGGTGACAGTGAAATTCTGGGCGGTCGAGCCGGTAGTGAATGTACGGGACTGTGCGCTGTAGCCTGCCGTGCCTGTGCTGGAGAGAGTGAAGCCCGAACCAGGGGAGGATCCGCCGTTCAAGCGGACGATCACCGAAGCCTGGCCCGAAACCCCCGAGGTCTTGATCTTGGAGCGAAGGGTGTATGATCGGCTCGGCTTGCAGGCGATGGTCGTGCTGTCGGAAATGGTGCTTCCACTGGCGGTCGCTTTGAGAGATTTGCTCCCTGAAGCCGCATTCGACGAACTGGTGTCTATGGACAATCCGCTGGAAAGCGTGCCCCAACTGGGGTATCCCTGCCCGCTGGTGCGCTCTTCGGTATTGATGTAGTAATGACACTGACTCATGGACAGCTCGTCCATCTGGCCATACTCATAATCCGCAGGCGAGCCCCAGTAGGAGTTCGTGATCATGTGCCCATTGGGATCGCCGGATCTGATGAAATTCGCCCGTCCTGCGATCCAGTTGCCCCTGACATCCGTGTAGGAGGCGTCCATCTCGTTGGTAAGCTCCCAGGCAAACAGCGAGCGGTAAGAGGCAAATCTGGCGACCAGGTATCTCAGGACTCGGTCCTGCTGGGCGATAGAAGCTGAGTTGGTCCACCAGTCGCCGTAGAATTGGGCATATAAGCCTGTGGGATTGCTCTTATTCCAAAGGCGATAGTCGAAGATGGCCGGCTGGACATATATGCCGTTATCCTGGCACGTCTGCAGCAGATACTCGAACCGCGCCAAGGGAACGAGCCTCAACTGAGTGGGTGTCCATTGCTCGAAGCCGGGATTGAAGACCATGTTGAGATCAATCGTCACCTTGCCGGAGGAGTCGCACTGATAAAGGCCGACATCGTCAATCCAGACAGTGCCTGATGAGCCGCTCAGTACCCGAGGCTTGAAGTGGAGCATTTCGCCGGTGCTGCCGGTCTTGAAGATTGTTTCCGAATAGCTCCAGTTGGCGTTCGAACCGATCTGCGTACCGGTGTGAGAGATGGTCGAGACATTCTTGCCGTCCTCATTCACGTAGACTGCGACCTTGCCGTTGAATGATGAGGAAGTCTTGATGTACGCATAGGCCTTGTAGTAAGTGTTCGGCTTGCAACCTATGTAGCTCTGGTCCGCGGCCGTGCCGCTTCCGGTCACCGACTTCGTGGCAGATCTCTTTCCCGAGCGGTATGTGGAGGTATCGGAGGTGTAGGAGCTCCAGCCCTCCAGGTCGCGATGGATATCGTCGTAATCGCGATTGACCAGCCACTTGCGAATGAAGTTCATGCCGTTGGCCTTCATCGAGGCGACGGTCGGGGCGACCTTCTCGGTTCCGTAGGGACACATGGTTCCGAAGGGAACGAAAGGAGAGCCGTCGGAATAGACGAACCTCGATCCATCTGCTGAGGTCTTGATGAAGCCTTTGGACCCTGACTCGACGCAGTTGAACGTGAGCTGATTGGAGGTCGCCGTGCCGGCGCTGTCTTTCGCCTTGACAATGATCTTATAGGCCCCGACTTCCATCGGCGCATAGCGCACGTGCCAGTGAGGCGCGGATACCGGTACCATCCGATCGTGACGCTCCTGGCCAGATTTGGTCATATTGCCCATGTAGGCATAGTCCACATCCCAGAAGCCCCAGACTCTCTTCAACGCCCCTGAGGGAGTGGTGACCTCGGCCCAGACATCGACGCCGGGATTGGAGAGCGAGTCCCCGGTGGTCTCGGGCCGGAACGGGTTGTAGTTCGACGGCGAGACCCCGGTGAGGTTGAAAGTAAGCTCGTACTTGTCAAATCTGCCGACGCTGCTCGTGTTGGCGGTCAACGAGCTGATGGCGGCCGCCATGCCGAGCGCAGGCATGAGGACCAATCCCAGAATAATGAGGATACGGATCGTCTGAGGCTTCATTAATCCCTCCAAAAACTTGTCAGTCTACCTTGACTTTGAAGGTCAAGACTCCGCTTGCTCCCGAAGCGACTGTGGGGATGGTCCACTTGACCGCCTTGGCAGCGGAATCGAAAGTGCCCCCGGAGCTTGCGCTGGCGTTCACATAGGTGGTGTAGATGGGAACCGGACAACTCATGGAAACGGAGTTCGCCTGCCCGGCAGTATTCTTGTATGTAAGTGAGTAGGACAGAGCCTCACCCGGCAATGCCTGGGACTTGTCTACCGCCAGCGATAGGGTGATGCTCGGGTTGTCGGCCACGGGCTGGCCCGAGGCCTTGATATATATGACCATGTCCGAGGAATAGGATGGAATCCCGGAGACCTTCGTCCCGCTCACAGTGAGGTTCGTATAAGCGCCATTGGAGGGGTTGTAGGCCTTGGCTGTGTAGGCAACCCCGGAGGCCAGATTGATGGTCATCGAGCCGCTTCCGCTTCCCTGGATATAGGTGACATATTCGGCCCCCGGCTTTGCAAGGGTATAGGCACTCCCTCCCGGGGAACCGGTCACCAGCGAATTGCTGGGGGACATCTCCCAGAAATGGACGTTGTTGTCGGTGATGAAGTCCCTGGCGTACATTATGGTATCCAGCGAAGCTCCCGTATTGTAGGCGTTCTCCAAATGGATATGCCCGCCGCCGACGAAGCAGGCCCACACCATCTTGCGATATTCCGTATAGGAAATGCCGCTCTTCTCAGGGGTCTCGTCGTAGTCAATGGGCTTGTTCTTCGACATATAGGAGATCATATTGCTGTTCGTGGTTGCGGCGGAAGTCGTGCTCCAGTGGAACTTGACGATGTCTATATTCGAGTCCGACCAGTAGCCGCTGGGGACCGATCCCAGCCTGTTCACGCTTATCAGGTTGGAGCACCTTGCGGCAACATATCCCGCCCAGTACTGCTCCCAGTCCCACGGGCCGGTATATTCGTTGCAGATCTCGTAGATGACATTCGGGTAGCTGCTGGTTTCGCTGATCAGCTTGCTGACGTACTGGCTCTGCAGGGACTTCAGAGTCGAGTTCGAGAGGCTGTAGAACTCGGGGACGGCGTCGCCGGACGGCAGACTCAGTCCATTGACATTGTTCGCCGGGTTGAACGGATGCCAGTCCCACCTGTGATCGGATGAGGAGGTGGGGGCCTCCAGCCCGCATTCATCGAAGAGCATGATGCTCAGATAGATATTCTTGCTCTGGGCGTAGGCGCACGCATCCTTCAGCCTGCTCCAGAAGGTCGAGTCCCAGTGAGTGAGGTTGTATTTCTGCAGGCCGTCCTTCGCCGTGCCTCCGCCATCACGAGCCCATGGGAAGTATGCGTTCTTGGCATCCCAGACCAGCAGATGCCACACTCGGCCGTAATTCACGCCGTGAGCGGCCATATCATCGAGATATGCTCGGTAGTCCTGAGTCTTGTGGCCCGGCAGCGGCTGACCCGCTCCTAGGATCACTATCGGCTGACTGTTGCTTACGAGATAATGGGGGTTGGAGGGATAGACAGATAGTGATGAGGTAATCGTCGCCGATGCCCCACCGGTCAGGAATAGCATAGAACTTGCGATAACAAGTACCAGCGTAAAGAGGATCTTCCTAACGCTCATTCATCTTCCTTTCTGAACGACCTCTTTGGTCTTGGTACGATACGGCGGCATCATGGTCGGCGGATGGGTTATCTGAAAGCCTCAACCGTATCTGCCGCTGATTGTACTTCATATGACGACCTCTGTCAAGTATTTGTTCATACCAGTTGCTTTATTAGCGCCAACCATGTGTGCGCATGCTTGTTTGTGTAGAAATCGTCCTAGGGAGCCGGAAGCATTTGACCTGGACGCCCTGGAATGACTGGGTTTCTATGACCTCATACTGGGTTTGAAATTGGGCTAGAATAAGGCCTTTCGGGTCGGAACTCCAGGTTCGCCCGAGGATCAGCCATGCCCGTTTTTTACCGGCGATAAGGCGCTCGATATCACGGTCGAGGTCGGCTGGATTGACCAGTCCTCGGTCCGGCGGATATCCGTAGTATGGGATATCTTGTCGCTGGAAGTAGTAGATGAATGGGCCCCCAAGCTCGATCGAGGAGACGATGATCACATCGCCGGGGGCGGATTCCCTGTTGACCATGGCGACGGCGGACCTCATGTCTTGTTTGGCATAATCAGGATTGAAATAGTGGTTGTGGAGCGAAAGGCCGATCAGTATGAGCGCCGCTGCCGGGAGAATGACCATTGCCCGAGAGCTTCTCATGATGCCGAGGGAGATAATGATCCAGTAAGGGACGATTGCCACGGTGAGGTATCTGGGCGTGAGGCCGACTCCCGGGAGGAGGGACGCTGCCAGGATCAGGATCAGTGGGACGGCAGACTGGCTCAGCACGAACCAGAATCCGAAGCGGCTGGTTCGGTAGGCATGAATCAGGCCGAGGATGAGCAGGAAGCCGAACGCAAATGCGGATATCGCGAGCACAGGCAGGTATTGGTGGATGGCCGTGCTTGGCGAGAGGTAATGCAGAGCCGCCACCGACGGCCCGAGCGAGTATCCGACGCTGAATGTGTAGAGGCCGTAGGCGAGCTGGAGCGGGCCAGATTCGCGCTCGAAGCCGATGGCACCAATATTGCCGACCGACCTGTGTGCCATGAACCGGAGGAGCCATGGCACGAACGCCAGAATCACAATCGCCTGAATCCCGAGCCAGCCGGCGATCTGCTTTCTGCCGGCCGCGAGCACATACACTCCCTGCGCCGCTACCAGGAACAGAGTGCCGATCTGAGTATAGAGGGCGAGAAGCGTCGTCAATGCATAAAGGAGATAATCAAGACCCCCACCCCCGGCCCCTCCCTCGTGGTGGAGGGGTGACGGGGTTTCCCATGCCCTGAGGAAGAAGAGGGTCGAGGCGAGCACGAGCAATACCTGGAGGCTGTACATCCGCGCTTCCTGCGAATACCAGATGTGGAATGGAGAGATCGCGATGAAGAGCGCGGAGATTCCTGCCGCCGTGTTCCCGAAGAGACGGCGGGCTACCAGATACATCATGGGAATGGCGGCGATCCCGAATACGACCGATGGAAACCTAAGCATGAACTCCGATGTGCCGAGGAGATACCAGTAATGGGCGATGATGAAGTAGAGCGGTGGATGAAATCCCCGATGCCAGATATTGGCTAGAAGCTCGGGAAGGTTCCTACCGACCGTGTAGACCTGCAGTGTGAGGGCTTCATCCCCCCAGATTGACTGATGCCCCAGGCGGAAGAGTCTCAGGAATCCGCCGAGGAAGATGGCGATATTCAGAAGCACGATGTCCGTTCTCTTCATCGGATGCCCTTCATGGCTCTGCGCTCCCGGAGCACTTCCAATACTGCCCTGGGATTGCACAGGATGTTGGAATAGGCCTGATTCGCTAACGGGCACCAGCATTTGCGGCCGGCGATGAACCTGCGCACTACTGCGGCTTCGCGGGAATGCCAGATCCGGCGGAAGTCATAATCGACATCCCTAAGGTTGCCCATGGACTTGTCGTATCCCAGAACGCAGCACGGCCAGACATCGCCATATGGGCTGATGTGGGCGTTGGCGATCCCTCCATAGCAGGGGAGCACCTGGCGCTTTTCCTTCATGATGCGGATGGCATACTTGTAATAGACCTGGCGGGAAGCGGAAGTCATGCTTGAGACCTTCTTATCCGTCACGCTCGCAAGCTCGCCGTTGAACTCGCCGATGGCCTTCTCATACTCCTCGGGCGTGGGAGTGATGGGATCGCGAACGTTGAAAAGCTCGGTCCGCTGCTCGGCGATCTCACTGATGTAACTGTCTATCCCCAGGTCGTGGGTGAATCGGGCGGTCTCCCGAATGTGGCCCAGGTTGAACTTCGAGATGATCGTCCCCACGCCGATCTCCAGGTTAGGGTGGACTTTCTGGAGCTTCTTGAGGCGAGAGAGGGTGTCCAGCACCTTATCGAAATTGCCCTTCACGCCTCGGATCTCATCGTGGACCTCCCCCACCCCGTCGAACGACGGCTTGATCGTGAAGGGGATCGTCCGGCCGCTCACACGGATGACCTCGAGGATTTCGGCAGTTCGCTCCTCGATTACCCGCGGGGTGAGGGCGTTGGTCGGAGTATGGATCACCGCGGGCTTGAGGTACTTGCACGCGGCGGCCACGATCTGAGGCAGGTCGCGGCGCAGGAATGGTTCGCCGCCGCTGATGTTGAAGAAGTAGATTTCGCCGATGGTGGCGAAACTGCGCTCGACTTCCTCCAGTGACAGCTCTTGCCTGAACCTGTCGGGCTCGTCCCGATAGACCTTCCAGATACTGCACGTCTTGCAGCGCGACTGGCACATGTTCGTGACCGAGAACGTCAGATTGATCGGCGAGGCAATTCTCGCCAGGCCCATTCTTGAGAGCTTGTAATTCAGTATTCTCGGCAGCAGACTGGAATACGAGTTCACTTGCGTACCCTGCGAGGGCAGCCGTCAGCCCCGCCATCGAAAAGATAGAATTCCACCAGGTGATAGCTCTTGTGATCCAGGACCGGGTAGCGGGCCTTGAAGGAGTTGATAATGCTGAATCCGCCCCTCATCGTGTGATGCGAGAGCACGAGCCAGAAGCGCCTGCCCCTGAGCGGATAGTCCTGGAACAACCTCTTGACTTTGGCCTCGCTCCAGGGGCGAAAATCCTCCGCCTCATATTCATCTGTGCCGACCGGACACCAGGGTGATGTGCCGTGATAATAGTAATCGAAGACGTACTGGCACGCGCCGTAGTACACGCCGATGGCATCCCCACGCTGCTCATGCGCCTGGATGTAAGTCACGGCCTGCCGCCATTCAGGGCGCTCGGTCTTCACGTAGTACATCCCCAACCGGCCGAGGGTGAGGATCACGATGATGGAGGCCGTCCCGGCCATTAAATAGCGGTTTCTCAGCGACAGGATGCCCTTCGCCACCAGCAGATAGAATGCAGGCGAGGCGGCAATAAGGTAGTGAACCATCCACATATTCGTCAGGGCGTATGAGGCGACGATCAGGACGGCGAACGGGATTGCGAGCCAGAGGACGATGAACATCAGGCCGGCATCCTTGCGCTGAAGACCCTTCAGGCCCAGGAGCATAACGCCCGTCACGACAAGGGAGAATCCGACTATGCCCACGGCAGCCAATCCGTGGGGCTCATACCATTTCCATAGGAAGAACCTTCCCAGAAAACTGATGACTCCCATAGGCGTGGGCCTGTCCAGCGTTGCTGTCAGGCCTTGCGAATAGCCCGGCGCGGCACGGGCGGCATTCAGCAGCCAGGGCGCCGAGACGGCGACGACAAGCAATTCTGCGCCGAGGATGAAATACGTTCGGGGCCTATATGCCTTCACGTAGAGCAGCAGAAAGAGTCCATGCGCCATGAAGATCAGTACGGTGAGCGGAAACGTCAGCATTGAGAGGATGGCGGTGAATCCGTAGGCGGCCGCATGTCGAGTCTTGCCGCCTTCGAGATAGAGGATCAGCGAATACGAGGCCAGCAGGGACATCAGAACGGTCAGCGAGTACATCCTCACTTCCTGAGAGTGATTGATGTGCAGGACCGAGATCGCCATGAAGGCTGACGCGAGAAGCGCCGCCGGCGCCCCGAGCAACCGCCTGCCGAGAAGGTACAATACCCACACTCCCGCCACCCCAAACAGCACCGAGGGGAGCCTCATGGTAGCCTCATTCGCGCCTCCGCCGAGCCACAACCATCCTCTGAGAAGGAGGAAGTATACAGGACGGATGCTCTGGAGGATCTCCAGATTGGACGCATCCCGGAGGCTGAATCCCTCGTCAATCCACAGGCTTTCCTTACCGAGCTGAAACAGTCGCAGGACGAGCGCCATGAGAACGATCAACCAGGCATAGAGCGATTCCTTCTGCTTAGTCATGCCGTCCCCTCAGAAGAACTCTCATCTCTTTGAAGGCCGAGGGGTCGAGCAAGTGCACGCATCCGCCATAGACTACTCCCATGGCCATGCCTCCCAAAACGACGGCCTGCCAGTTTTCCAGCGAGGATGGAAACCACGCGGCGAGCCCGGCGATTGCGGCTGCCAGCAGGGATACCCGAACCGACTTCAGGCATGTGAGGACTCCCATACCCAGCAGCCGCTGAACCATCCAAAAGGAGTACGACATCCCAATGAAGTAGGCGGACCCGAATAGGACTGCGACTCCCATTGTGCCAAAGTGCTTGACTACCGGATAGACTAAGGCGGCAGCGATGGTCAATTGCAGGGTGGTCACTCGTCGGACGAGATTCGGCTTGCCAAGCGACATGAAGACCGCGCCGGGAGTCGCCCCCATCGAGCGAGCCAGCCCGTAGAATGCCAAGACGTGGAACAGCGGGATCGCCGGGATCCACTTGTCGTGGTAGAAGGCCTTGATGATCGGTCCGGCGAGCACGAACAACCCGATTGCGGCTGGGAAGGAGGCCATCGAGATGTACTTGATCGTGCTGAGGTAGACCTTCCGCATCTCAGCCAAGTCGTCCTGGAGGCGCGAGTAAGTTGGGAACATGACCCTGTTCACGACGTGAGCCATGTTCGTTGCCGGTATATTGCAGACCGTGAACGCCATACTATAGAACCCGAGCGCGGTCACTCCAAGCCACTTGCCCACCGAGGCATTGTCAATCTGAAAAAAGGCAAATCCCAGAAGGGAGGCCGCCATCAGATGTTTGCCATAGCCAATGATTACCCTTGCCTCCCCACGGTCAAACTCCCATGCCGGCCGCCAGGGAGTGACCATCCATGCGGCGATAGTGGTAGCGACGGTCATGGCGATCCAGCCGATGATGAGGCTCCATGCGCCAGGATGGATTACGGCGAGTACGATGGAAACCGCGGCGTAGGTAAACGCTCCCGCGACCTCAGGGATCGCGCGTATCTTGAACTTCAATTGCTTATCCAGGAGGGCGAGAGGAACGTTCGCCAGCCCGGAGATCAGGAGCGCGCCCGACATGGCCCTCAGCGGCCAGAGGATTTGGGGCGTGCTGAGAAGCCTGCTCAGGAGGCCGGCGGCGCTGAAGAGCATGATGGAGAGCATGAGGCTGAAGGCCAGATTGAGCACAAAGACGGTATTCGCGAGACGATCAATCGGACCCTGGCGGTAAATGAGCGCCTGCGAGAAGCCCATATCGCGAAAGATGGTGAACGACTGGATCACGAATGAGGCCAGCGCGAAGACACCGAAATCCGCCGGGAAAAGAAGCTTGGCCAGGGTGAGGGTCGCGATGATCTGGAGCATTCGAACGGAGACCGAACTGAAGAACGCCCAGCCAACTCCCTTGACCGCATCCCGCTTGAGCTGGTCCTGGTTCATCGGACGTCCTTTCGGGATACGAGGACTTCCGATAGGAAGCCATAGTGCCAGGCCGCGAGCCCCAGGTAGAAATATGGCAGGGCCTGAGCTAATCTGGGTGATTCGGATGGGAACGCCTTAAACGCGCGATATGGATAGACGATCCCTTTTCGGGCAAAAAGGATAGGAGCGGCGAGGAGGGCAATCAATGGATTCCGGGCCAGCGATGCTCCCGGGAGAAGCCCTTTCCTTCGGGCATTGACGGATGCGCGGCCTCGCTTCTTCATGTGCCTCAAATAGTCGCCGAGAGTCGTTCGATGGAAGTGCGCCACTTTGATGTCGGGCATGAACAGCAGCTTCTCGCCCGCATTGTGAAGCCGCCGATGGAATAGGACGTCAACGTAGGCGACGGCATCGGTGTCGAAGCCGTTGTGCTTCCGGTAGACGGCGGCTTTGTAGGATACGTTGCCGCTGCCCAGGTTGTCCATGTACCTCGGGCGGCCGGATGGGTAGAAGTCGCTGGTCTCCTGAATATAGCAGGCGATGGAGCTCAGGCTTTCCGGATTGCCGTTGATCAGCGAGCCGCCGACTGCCGCGCAGTCCCAATCCCGGTGAGCCTGCCACATCCTCGCCAGCCAGTCCTTTTCGGGGATACAGTCGGCGTCCAGGTTGTAGATCAGCTCGCCGGACGCCTCCTCGGCCCCGATGTTCCTGGCGGCCCCGCCAAGCAGGCGCTCCTTCGATGCGATCACTTTGACCTCCGGGAAGCGTTCGCGGACCATCTCGGCGGTGCCGTCGTTCGAGCTTTCGACCACTATGACCTCGAATGGGACATCGGTCTCCTGGCCCATGACCGCTGACACGACCGGGATTATGGTGTCCTTCGACTTGTAGGATGGGATGATGACCGATGCCGATTTCATACAAGTCCCTGCTTTCGGTACCACTCGACGGTTTGTCGGACGCCTTCGACGAGATCAACCTTTGGCTCGAATCCGAGTTCGCGGCGAGCTTTCTCGGTTGAGCAGGCATAGCTCTCGGACAGCAATTTCACCCGCGAGCGAGTGATCGGCGGCTCTTTATGGAGGATCCTGCCGATTGACTCCACC
>DASRZD010000477.1:0-4668 GCA_035686805.1 Armatimonadota bacterium | reverse complement strand
TCCCGGTCGGCAACCCGGGCAACACAGCAGATACCTCCGCCCACAGCGGCAACCCCGCAGGGCAGGGCTCCGTCGGCTATGCCTATAACATCGGCAAGTATGAAGTCACCGCTGGTCAGTACAACGAGTTCCTCAACGCCGTGGCGGCCACCGACACCTACGGGCTTTACAACACCAATATGTGGGACAGCCCTTATGGCTGCAAGATTCAGCGGATGGGGAGTTCCGGCAGCTACACCTACAGCGTGGCCTCTGACTGGGCAAACAGACCTGTGAACTCGGTGAGCTACTGGGACTCCTGCCGGTTCGCGAACTGGCTGCACAACGGTCAGCCGGCGGGATTGCAGGACCTTACCACCACAGAAGATGGCACATACCTGATCAACGGCTACAATGGGTATGACGGCCGGACCATCCAGCGCAAGGCCGGCTGGCAGTGGGCGGTGACCAGCGAGGATGAATGGTACAAGGCCGCCTACTACAAAGGCGGCAGTACCAGCGCCGGATACTGGGACTATCCCACCAGCAGCGACAGCATGCCCAGCAACGATTTGGGCAATCCGACCGATCCTGGAAACAATGCGACTTACTACAGCAATGGATATACGATAGGCAGCCCGTACTATCGGACGGAGGTTGGCGCTCATGAGAACTCCGACAGTCCCTACGGCACATTCGACCAGGGAGGAAACGTGTGGGAATGGAATGAAGCCATAGTATACCAGGACGCTACTTACGCCTATCGTGGCTTACGTGGTGGTTCGTTCGGCATCATCGGCACCGGCCTCCAGGCCTCGTGTCGCAACTCCAGCTACTACTACCCGGACAACGAGAGCGACTACGTCGGGTTCCGAGTCTCCAAAGTTGTTCCTGAGCCGTCATCATTGATCATCCTGGGGAGCGGCATCCTGGCATTGGCGGGGATGATCCGCCGGAAGCGGAATGGTTGATGGTTGATGGTTAATGGTTAATGGTTGATGGGGGCGAACGGCATCCCAAACGGGATTTCGTTCGCCTCTCGCCCCCTCTCCCCCTCGCCGCGTCTCCGTGTCCCTCCTCGCTCCTCCCCCCATCCCTCCTTGAAGTTTTCCAACTTCTACCACCGGGTATCAGTAGTTTGGTATACTAGGGCTTGCTATCGCTACCATGGTTGATCATCACATGCTAATCTGGCCCGTCCTCGTTTACGGAGGACTCGTTCTGTTGATCGTCCTCGGGATGGTTGCGATCTCCTATGTCCTCGGAGAGCGCCACAATCCCCTGGGACGAAATCAGCCCTATGAATCCGGCATCCAGCCGACCGGTTCGGCTCGCCTCCGCTTTGGGATCAAGTACTATCTTGTTGCGGTCTTCTTCATCCTGTTCGACATCGAGGCCGTCATAGTGTTCGCATGGGCGGTCGCGTTCAAGGAGCTTGGATGGCCGGGATACATAGCGGCCGCGCTCTTCATCATCACGCTTTTCCTGGGTCTGGTCTACGTCTGGAAGCTGGGCGGCTTGTCATGGTATTCCACCAGGAGGCGGCCTGATGAGTGAGAACTTCTTCACCGCCCGCCTCCAGGACCTTGTTAATTGGGGGCGCAAGAATTCGATTTGGCCCTTCGGATTCGGGACCTCCTGCTGCTTCGTGGAGATGTCCGCCGCCTTCACGAGCGAGTACGACATCGCCAGGTTCGGCTCGGAGGTCATCCGCGCGAGCCCCCGGGAGGCGGACCTGATGGTCGTCTCCGGCACCGTGTTCATCAAGGTCGCGCCGGTAATCCGCCGCCTCTACGATCAGCTCATGGAGCCGAAGTGGGTGATCTCCATGGGCTCGTGCGCGAATTCCGGCGGCATGTACGACATCTACAGCGTCGTCCAGGGCGTTGACCGCTTCCTGCCGGTTGACGTGTACGTCCCCGGCTGTCCGCCCCGCCCCGACGCCTTCCTCGAGGGGCTGCTGCTTCTCCAGAAAGCCATCGGATCCGAGCGCAGGCCGCTGAGCTGGGTCGTCGGCGGCCTGCCCCGATCCATCGGGGAACAGGGAATCTACCGCCCCGAGATGCCCTCGATGCGGGATAAGAAGCGGGCCGACCGCATGGCGGTCAAAGAGCTTCGCCGGATGACGGAGGTCTGAGTGGAAACGGTCATCTCGGAATTGAAGCAGCGATTCCCCGATCTGATCGAGCAGCCGGCTGCCGATGGAGTCCCCACATTCTGGGCCGACAAGGACCAGGTCCGTGACGTACTTGCCTACCTCAAGGGCGATACCTACAAGATGCTCTATGACCTGTGCGCCATTGACGAGCGAGTCCGTCGTGTGCCTGCCGATCAGCCGCCCGCCGATTTCAGCATCATCTATCACCTGCTCTCCTTCGATTACAATGCGGACATCCAGCTGAAAGTCGCTCTCCAGGGCGAGTATCCCAGCGTGCAGACGGTCACCGATATCTGGCCGAACGCGAATTGGTACGAGCGAGAGGTCTGGGACATGTTCGGCATCAAGGTCGAGGGCCATCCGTTCCTCGAGCGCATCCTCATGCCGCGCGACTGGGTCGGCCATCCGCTCAGGAAGGAGTACCCGGCCCGTGCGACCGATCTGCCGGGCTACGAGCTTTCCGAGGACAAAGCCAACGAGGTCGAGCAAGAGCTCGAATTCCGCCCTGAGCACTATGGGCTCCCAGCCGCCGGTGAGGATGTGGACTACATGTTCCTCAACCTCGGCCCGCATCATCCGGGGACTCACGGCCTCCTGAGGACGATCCTCCAGCTTGACGGCGAGCAGATCGTCAATGCCGTTCCCGACATCGGCTGGCATCATCGAGGCGCTGAGAAGATGGCCGAGCGCCAGACTTTCCACACCTATATACCATATACCGACCGAGTTGACTATATTGCCGGCGTCCAGAACAACCTCCCTTACGTGCTGACGGTCGAGAAGCTGGCGGGGATTGACGTGCCGTCCCGCGCGCAAGTTATCCGCGTCATGCTTTGCGAGCTTTTCCGCATCCAGAATCACCTGGTTTTTTTCGGCACGCTCGGTACTGATCTTGGTGCGCTGTCACCGGTTTTCTTCACTTTTAATGACCGCGAGCGGATTTTCGACATAGTGGAGGCCGTCTGCGGTGGCAGAATGCACCCGGCCTTCTTCCGAATTGGCGGGGTGGCGTACGACCTCCCCAACGGCTGGAAGGCGCTCGTTGACGATTTCATCCGCTACTTCCGCCCCAGGATTGACGAGTTCCGCAACATGCTGGCGAAGAACTCCATCTTCCAGCGGCGAACCAAGGGTGTCGGGGTCTACACGACAGACTCGGCGATTGAGTGGGGGGTCACCGGCCCGAACCTCCGGTCAACCGGCCTTGCCTGGGACTTGCGCAAGACCCGGCCTTACTCGTCCTATGACCAGTTCGACTTCGAAGTCCCCACCGCCACCGAGGGCGATTCTTATGCCCGGACGATGGTTCGGCTGGAGGAGATGGTTCAGAGCCTGAGGATCGTCGAGCAGGCGGCGAACAACATGCCCGAGGGCAAGTACAAAAGCGATCACCGGCTTGCCATGCCTCCGCGCAAAGAGCAGACCATGGAAGCCATCGAGACCCTGATCAACCATTTCCTGTCGGTGAGCTGGGGTCAGCCGATTCCACCCGGGGAGGCGATGATCTCGACCGAAGCCCCCAAGGGCAACTATGGATATTACGTAATCAGCGACGGGAGCACATGGCCTTACCGATGTCATATTCGAACGTCGTCGTTCCCGCACATTCAAACCGTTCCGATGCTCTGCCGGGGATTGCTGATCTCCGACCTGATCGCCATCCTGGGCAGCCTGGATTACGTCCTCGCGGACGTGGATAGATGACATGCTGACCGATCACGAACGAACCGAAATCGAGGAAATGCTGAAGGAAGTCCCGACTCGGCAGGCGGGGAGCGTTGACGCGCTCAAGATTATCCAGAAACATCGCGGCTGGGTATCGGACGAGGCGCTGGATGACTTGTCAGCCGTGCTGGGTCTGAGTCGGGCCGATCTCGAAAGCGTCGCCACATTCTATAGCCTCATCTTCCGCAAGCCTGTCGGCCGGCACGTGATCCTGGTTTGCGACAGCGTGAGCTGCTGGATCATGGGCTGCCTGCCCCGATCTGTCGGGGAGGAGCAGGTGATGGACCGCCTTCAGCGGAAGCTGGGGATTCAGCCGGGCGAGACGACCGAGGATGGGGTGTTCACTCTCCTCCCGACGGTCTGCCTGGGCCATTGCGAGCAGGCGCCCGTCATGATGCTTGACGGCGAGATCATCGGCAACCTGACCGACGAGAAGATTGATCGGATTCTGGCCGAGAAGAGGGAATCCTAGTGGAACCTGTCTTGACCAAGAACATAGTCAAGGGCAATCTGCCGACCTGGATTGATGCCTATGAGGCGAACGGCGGCTACTCGGCCTTGCGGAAGGCAATCGGGATGTCGCCGGACGAGATCATTCAGGTTGTCATGGATTCGGAGCTCAAGGGCAGGGGAGGCGCGGGCTTCCCCACCGGCATGAAGTGGAAGGTCATGACTCCGCTTGCCGAGTCCGGCCATCCCAGATATCTCTGCTGCAACTTCGACGAGATGGAGCCGGGCACGTTCAAGGACCGCTTCCTCGTCGAGGGCGATCCTCACCAGCTCATCGAGGGGGTGGCGATTGCGGC
>DASRZD010000476.1:0-37206 GCA_035686805.1 Armatimonadota bacterium | reverse complement strand
CAGTGGTACGTTTAACGGCACCGAAGGATTCGCACTGACTCAAACAAAGGTTGGTACCGAGCTTCGGATCAGGGGGCTTGTTGAAGGCGATGGCATGACGCTTGGCTACGGTGGTGCCGATGCTAACGACACGTCGATCACATTCGCTACAACGCTTGGAACAGCTATTGCAACCGGAGAGATCACGGACCAAACAATCACCACGGCTGACATTGATACGACTGCATCTAACTTTGTATTTGACGATGCTTATCGAGGCACGTCGGCCGTATCCGATTCTCAGTATGTAACGAAGGATTATGCGGATGGGTTGGTCGGCGCTACCGCCTACGACGACATCGGCGATCCCGACGCGAGTGGTTCGATAGCGATGGGCGCACATACTGGAACATATACAACCGCCACCGATGGGTGGGGCGGTATAACGATTAGCAATACTCAAGCCGACATGACAGCCCAGGGGTGGTTGTTGACGTTGATGTATGCAGACGATAACGATTTTGAGGGAGACTTTTTCCGCATCCTAGATAATACAAGTGATGAAAAGTTTTCTATTACTAACGCTGGTGTTGTCAACACGTATAGCAGTATACATGTTGGGGGAAGTATATTGGGAGATGGCAGCTCAGGTTTGAGTGGTTTCAATCTAATTAGTGCACCGACCGAATCTTCCCTTGAGATCAATTCGCCCGAAGGTTATCCGGTAAAGATGTATGGCGATGACGATACTACACAATTCCAGATCGGTGGATATAGTCAATACGTAACGATCCGCGAGGATACTATCATTGTCGGTGTCTGGTCCGGTACTTCGATTATAGGAGCAAAGATATTAGACCAAACAATCACTACGGCCGACATCGACACAACTGCATCCAACTTTGTATTCGACGATGCGTACAGGGGCACGTCGGCCATATCCGATTCTCAGTATGTTACCAAGGCTTATGCGGATGGTGTGGCCGCTGGTGAGACAAATACCCTTGCCGACAGCGGCACGTTCAATGGCACCGAAGGATTCTCGCTAACTCAAACAAAGGTAGGGACCGAGCTTCGGATCAGGGGGCTTGTCGAAGGCACCGGCGTAACGCTTGGTTACGGCGGGGCTGCCGCTAGTGACACCAGTGTCACGGTAAGCACCACCCTTGGAACAGCCATTGATTCAACCGAGGTCACCGCTAATAGTTTATCAATGACTGGCGACATGCACGCCTTCACGTCGGCTGAATTATATGGACAGATATCAGACGAAAGCGGAACCGGTGTTGCCGTGTTTAATACATCACCAAACTTCGAAGGCACAGTAACCCTCGATGATGGTGTTGGCAATTCCCCGGTGTTAAGTATTATTGATGCCGACAATAAAACTCTTACAATTGACAAGGCCGACGCCGGTCCTGCGAGGATAGCCAACAACGAGGGCGCTATACACATCCAGCCATCGGGTGATGTCAATGACTATTTATCAATATCAACCGCCACCGGCATAGTAACGGTTACGACGCAGGCCGGTGACAATGGTGATCTTGTTATCAGCGCGGGCGGTGGCGATATATCGTTTAGTGATGATAACCTGTCCGGCACAGGTATTGTTGACTTTGGTGGTGCGGCGTCACATGAAATCCCGAACGGTGCCAACCCGACAACGGATGCGGCGGGTGAAGAGGCTTTCGACACGGACGATTTTGCCGTTGAAAGATATGATGGTACGCGGTCGGTATTGGTTCCACTTTATGTCACGAAGGAGATGTTGTTTTGGGCGCCCGATGGGATTACGGACACCGTCCCGATACTTGAATGCGATTCAGCCATACATCAGGGCGGCATCAAGATTCTAAGCGTAGCGGTACAGACAAGCGTCGATGGCGCGTATGTGTTGAAGCTGATGAGCTTCGACTCGGCCGACCCGCCCGCATTCCATGATTGGGTCGATACGTTAAACGTCGGGGCATCGGATCAGTTTGCAACATCAGAAACGTTTGAGGACGCCGATGCATCGAGTCTTGATGTCGGACAGAAGTTGTATGCACTAACTCCGGCAACCGACATTGACTGGATTAAAATAAAAATACGATACTACATAAAGGAGAACGACTAATGAGGGATTTAATTTGTTTAGGTATGCTGGCTTTGTTGCTGGCATGTACATCACCGACCGCGCACGACGGGACGGTCAAGCTTAAATGGACGGCCACGGGTGACGATGGTCACGATGGGGTGGCGGCCGAATACGATCTGCGCTTTTCGTTGTCGCCGATCACAGAAGCGAATTTCCTGGATGCGACGCGGACTATTCCCCCGGATTTCCCCACCCCCGGACCCGATGGCACAGTTGAACGTACATCGATTGAGGGCTTAACGGTTGGATCAACGTATTACTTTGCAGCCAAGGTCCGCGATTCGTCGTGGAATTGGTCGGCGATGTCGAACGTGCTGGAGGTCGATGGTGTGTCGCCTGCGGCCCTCGTTCTGGAGCTTGATATATAATGAGATACTTCGCAATATTGTTCATAGCCTTGATGCCGTTGTCGGCCGGGTCGGTTGAGGTTCTTGTTCTGTTGCAAGATCAAACCGGATTCCATAGTGCCGAGACTACGCCAGTCGGTGAGTTGGTATTGAGGCGTGGTTGTATTACTTCCGTTAAGCCAGACGGTGAACCATGGGGCAAATGTGAAGACCCGACCAGCAATGGGATGACACTCGACAGCCTTGCGTTACGTGGTGTTGACTTCTGGCCCTATGCAATTGTGAAGTGCCCTAATTTAGACTACGAAGAGGTCAAGCCATATGAGGGCAAAACGTTGTTGCCTATCTATACTGACACGCTGGTGTTCTTTCTTGGTGTAGAATCACACCTAACAATACACGGTAAGCAATTGCGATACCTTGACGAACTTTTAGATGTTGATATTTATGGAACTGACACGACGGGGGTGGAGCCGTGAAGCGAATATTTTTATTACTTTGGTTGTTGCCCTGCTTCGTTGGTGCCACAGTCACCACGACCAGCGTACAGGAAGACGGCGGCGGCGACTATACCACACTTGAGGCTGCCGTAACTGCGCTGACAACCGTTGGTGCTACCGATACAATGGAGATTGTTATCAGCGAGGGTTGGGCAGCACACGACAACGCAACGCTTGATTTCGATGGCGTTACAATCGCGGGGTTAGTTCTCATTCGCACAGAGGGGCTATCAAGGCACTCCGGCGTTTGGTGTGATACGTGCCATATTGCCGAACAGACAAGCCAACTCGATGTGAGGGTGCAGGAGTCTCCGTGGAAATTTGATGGACTACAAATCTTTTGGTCCAATGCCTCCGCCACTGGGCTTAATTCTTGGTCCACAAATAGGGACGATTCTGTTGTATGGGAAAATACATTATTCCAATCTAACCATAAGATCATTTGGGGGACGGCTACCCAAAACGCGAACAATAAGGGTGATATATTCCGTAATTGTTTATTTTTTGATACAACGCAAGCGGGCGGCTATGCCGCTGCTCCGATTTATATGTTTAGAGATTATCACCGCATGATATTTTACAACTGCACCTTTAGTAATGGGGGGCAGGTGTTCTATGACGATTTTGGATGTGGCAACTGGACTGTGATATTTAAGAACTGTCTAATTAGTGGCATGAGTAATGGGCAGTCATGGGACTTCTCTATCGACAACGGCTGCTCTGATTCTGTTACTGTTGAAAATTGTGCTTGGGATGATTCGGCGGGTGCGGTAGTGTACGGCGCGACCAATCTATACAACCAGACATTCACCTTTAAAGATTCAGCCCATGGAACTTGGGACTTCCATCTCGACGACGCAGACGCTGGGGCGCAGGGACTGGGTGCTGACTTGAGCGCCGTTGCTTACGGATTTACAAATGACGTAGATGGTGGATACAGGCATCCGAATTGGGATATAGACATTGGGTACGATCAGGTGGGGTCGGGGAGCCAGGTTGTGAAAATCATAGCCGATGCCGATGACGCATTCCGAGATACCGATGATATCTACGCAACGTATGAATCTCAGGACATTGGTAATTATAGTGGGGCCGCTTCCGATGGTGGGTGGAGGTTCCAGGGTGTACAAATTCCAGACAGTTCCAACATCTACAGCTCTACGTTAAAGCTGGTAGCGTTTGCCACGACATCAGATGCAACCGTAAACCTACTGATAGACCTTGAGGATGCCGACGACGCGGCCGCCTTTTCAACGATTGGTGATTTTGAAGGGAGAGTGCACACAACAGCTAACGCGGCCTGGTCGAGTTTGCCGACATGGACAGCAGACGTTATTTACACAAGCCCCGACTTCTCGGATGCAGTACATGAAGTAGTTGATAGGCCGGGCTGGACCGTGGGGAATGATGTGGCGGTTTTTACAAACGACAACGGGTCATCGTCGGGAGCATTACGACATGCGTATGGATATAATCATACCCCGGCATTTGCCGGTGAGGCAACGTTTGTCTGGTTTGAAGACACCACTGAAGTGGCACCGCCAGCCGGCGCGAGCCAAATAATTATGTTAGGAGTAATAGATGAAAAAGATAATAGTGATGTTGGTGTTGATAGGCGCGTCTTTGCTGTGGGGGGCGACTGGCGACTACTCGATTTACAAGAGCGCCTCGCACCCAGACTACGACAGCGTTCACTATTCTCGGTACGTGGTCGCCGCCTTTCAATGTTCGCAACCTATGTGACGGAACTATGAGCGCTCAGCAGAAACAACAACTGAATTGGGCTAAGGTACTCTTTGGTCTGCTCCTGATAGCCGTCGTATCTGTTACTCAATACGACGATATCTTTGCTGGTCAAGTCGTCATTATCGGAAGTGGCGACCTGCCATACACCACAGTTGCAGAGGATGATACCATTCGGTTTGACGCCAGTAGAATTTCTTCAGCCACCAACGGCATCTTAATCAACCACGATGGCGTTTTAATCGACTTCGATGGTGACACTTTGGAATACTGTACCGGCGGAACCGATGACAGGTGGGGCATTAGCACCGCCTATGACCGAATAACGGCGACTGTCAGAGGTGGCTATCTCCTGTTTGCGGGAGACTCTACCACGGATAATGCCATAGGAATATATGTTGAGAGTGCGGATGATTTTCTCGTGGACAGCATGACGGTAACGGCGGGAGGCTTTAATGCGAAGGGCATCTGGTATATCGGAGAAGGTGCTGGTTATGGTGAGCACGAGAACGCCCACGTCAGGGATTCACGGATTATTAGCAACAGCAACGGGTTCCCCGCGAGAGATGACCTGACCAGCTTTGGCATCAAAATGCAATACCCCTATGACGGTACAACTTGGCCGGACTATCACTTGAAGGTTGAGCGAACCTATGTCTATTCTACCTATACAGGCATCATGGCAAGAGACAATGCCGGTGTAACCGGTGGCCTGAAAGTTATTTTTGACTCGGACTCTGTTGTGATTGACGCAAGGAATGATTTGTATTCCTATCCATCGGGGAACGACATGCAGAGCACGGCCAATGCTGTGGGGATAGCGGTGGATTATGCTGGTCCCGGAAGCCAAATATCTAACAACGTCGTCCTTGCTGATTCCGCTTTTGCCGGATGTGACATCGCTATTGGTCTCCAGTTCTCTCTCGGAGGGGCGGGAGAGGCCAACGATATTGATGTTTACAATAATGTCACAAATACTCACAGGGGGTTTGATTCTTGGTATGGTCACCTGAACTGCAAAGGAGTCAAGTGGCGGGGGAACAACGAGCACGTACACTTTTACGACAACGACATTACTGTTTCGGCAGATGGGGATGACGAAACACCGTGGAGGGGGCCTTCGGCATACGCTTGCAACCTGATGTTTGTTTACTACGAGGGGCCTCCAGATAGTTTCCTAATCGTCGAGAACAACTCATTCACGGCCATTGATGTTGATGGTGGTTCTATCTACGCTGAAGATGGTGGCGTTGATTCGGCGGCCGGTACTGGTTGTGCAGCCTATAGGTTAGAGTCTGCCGAAGAAGAAAGCGGCAACTGGACGATGTTCACCCACTCACTATTCAGGTACAACACGGCCACCTCGGACCATGTTACTTTCTCCATCAGTTCCGCGCAGTATGATGGCGCCGCCCATAATTGGTACATACAAGGCGACACCGTTGTCAAGGGCGATAACGCCCGCGACGACTTCAAGGTTTACCAGTACGGGTGGGGTTCTAAGGGTGGGGGTGGAATCGGAAGCCGGTTCATAGATATTATCTACGAGAACGGTGCATCCCCTGATGATTCGGAGTTCGTTTCTGGTGCATCTCAGGCTGACTATCGATTAGTTCGAACTCTGAATATCTACGTGAAGGGAAGCAACGGCCTCCCGGTTGTCGGCGCTGATGTCTGGGCCGTCAATGCGTATGGCGACACGGTGTTGCAGGCGGTTACTGATAGTGGTGGGCTTGCCACCGACCCCGACACTCTCGGGACAGCTACCGTGTATCAAGTATATGACAACCATGTTGTAGTTAGATTCGTGTCACAAACGGAAACCGACTCAACGGCTTTCGGCCCGTTTGTCCTTGGTGGGCAATATGATGCTGATTCAACTGAGAATGATTCTTATGTGGTCAGCCTGACGGCGCCCCTTGTTGGTGACACATTGACACTTTCGTTGACGGCTGGTACTGGTGAATGGGAGGATGCCCCTGCCGAGGAATCAGCCAACTTGACACAATTTCGGAACGCTATACGAACGACGGGAAACATACGAACGAGGTGATGATGAAAAAAATAATTCTAACAATGCTGGCGGTCTTGTTGGCCGGCTCCGCTCTCGGGGCGACTGGCGACTACTCGATTTACAAGAGCGCCTCGCACCCAGACTACGACAGCGTTCACTATTCTCGGTACGTGGTCGCCGCCGGGGTCCAGACCTTCGTCGACAGCGGCGGGATAACAGCGAACACCCCAGACTCTGTCTTGCTGACCTTCAACGAAGACTCGACCTACCTTATCAACTGGGACTGGTTCCCTACCGGGGTGGTCATCGGGCGCCGCACGGTTGAGCCGATCGGACGATGGCCAGAGATGAACTCGGCCAGCCTGACCGGCGACGGAGATAACAGCTGGACGATCGCCGTGAAGGACACCACCGACGGGGTGACTCCAGTGGTCCTCCTGGACTATGCCAAGCTCACCATCCGGAGCATCGCCGGCACGGTGCTGTATGTCCAGGACACCGAAGGCGACGGAAAGAAATCGTTCAATGTGGCGGCGGATAGCTTCACCGTCCAGGTCAGCAAGGGAGGAACCTCCTTCCTGCATGTGCCAGGAGCGGGAACGTCTCACACCAAAGATACGATTGTCGTCTCGGGTGATCCCCAGACCGACACCGTCTATGGTTTCATGAACATCACCCTGCCGCCGGCGCCCCTCCAGGACAACGTCTGCGCCACCTGGGGCTACGTCTCTGACTTTCTCCAGGGACAGCGACAGTACGCCACGATCACCTTCACCCTGGCGGCCCCCGCCTTCAACGTCTGTGACTCGAGCACGCTCGTGATGGATAGCTATGAGACTCAGAGCGATGACAGCGGGTACTATTCGGCGAACCTGGTGTGGTCGAGCTGTCTTCAGAATGCAGACGGCAACGCGGTAGAATATAAGGTCACTATCAAATACCAGGAAGCAGGCACGAGGTCGGCGAGCTTCGCCATTCCTGACTCTGCCAGTTACCGGATATGGATGGACTGATGAACGCATATAAAGAACGGCAGCGCCAGAGCTTTGTCTGGCAGGCGGAGCAGATGTTGTGGCTCCCGTACATATGGGGAGGGGACGACCCGAGGGGGTTCGACTGTAGCGGCCTGGTGGTAGAGTGCCTCAAGGGGGTCGGGAGGCTGAGCCCAGAGCAAGACCTGACGGCCGATGGGCTCCACAAGCTATACAGTCACTACCCCGAGGCGGACGAAACCCGAGGTGGGTGCCTGCTCTTCTGGGGTCGTGGGAGCGGCCGAGAACAACACATGGTACACGTCGCCGTCGCTCGAGATCGGCACTTCTGTATCACCGCCGACGGTGGTGGCAGCCATGTTCGCAACGTCGAGGATGCCTACAAATATAATGCCTTCATCAAGCTGCGCCCGATCCTGCACCGTGGCCGGCCACCGATTATTGTTGACATCTTTGCGGAGCTGGATGATGTTTGATGGCCTGAAGCGTAAGGCGGCGTTCTGGGTGTTGCTCGTCAATCAGGTGCTGGCCCTGCTGGCCCTGGGTTGTTTTGTCATAGAAGTGATGTACCTATTCAAAGCGTCGATGGGGCTGCTCGTGTACGCTGCTATAGTTATCCTGGCATCGCTCATCGATAAATTACGGAAAGGATTTTGACATGGAAGACAAACTGTTTATGGGACTCGGAAGGACCTGGTTTGTTGCTTTGGTCCTAATGGTCCTCAGCACCCTGGCGTTCATCTTCAGTGACAAGCTGAGCGCCGAACTCTGGTTTCAGATCATAGCTCTCGCCTATGGTGGTGGCACGGTGAAGTCGACGTTCGTCGGTACCGGCGCCGCTATCGCCAATGGCAAAAAGAAAGGAGCAACACCTTGAAAAAATTTCTACTCGTAGCGGTCCTGCTGTTTACGCTGGTCCCGCTCAAAGTTTCGTTCGCCCAGGAGCAGCCGGCTGTCGCCGGCTACACCATGGGATCGTTCTGGGTTGAGGATGACCTCGCTGAAGACAGCTGGGGCGCCGGGGCGAAGATTGGCGTCATCGTCCCCCTCGACGCCGGCCGTGGTCTCTCTCTCCGGATCGGTTATGGCCAGGTACACTTCGGGCCAGCTGATCCGGTGCACGTCCTGGAACCCTCCGCCCTATTGTCTTGGTACGCTGGAAAGAAGTGGGACTTCTACGTTCACTTCGGAGCTGAGACTTATGTCGAAGGCGGAGAGGGCATGTCCGGCACTGACCTGGTGGCCGGATTTGGAGCCTCTCGCGTTGTCTGGACCGACTCCGACCCGAGCTGGGCCATCCCGGCTCAGCTGAGCCTGTTCGGGGAGGTCGTATTCGCCGAAGCTGATGAACAGCCGACCGGCTCTTATGCTCAAATAAATATCGGAGCGACCTTCACCAAACCTCAAAAAGAATAGCCCGTATCACCTCGTAACACCTTGCAACATAAGCGGTAGCCGGATGTGACTGTCCGGCTATTTTTTTGCTTGACACAGTGTGCCGTGGCACACTATACTGGTCTCAAATCAAACCAATGGAGGACCGTTAATGCGTGAACAACTTATCATCGTGAAGGTCGTCGGGGAGCCCGCTCCCTGGCCGAAGAAGGGCGTCAGGATTGTAACCAAAAGAGACTTCGACCCCCAAACCGGTAGCCTTATAACAAGTCACCACCCCCAGGTCTTCAAGCGCAAGGCGAAGAGGCACTCGGATCGGTGGCCAAACTGGGAGCGGGCAGTGCGGGCGCAGGCCGTAGAGGCTCTCCCCACCCACGACCACCCGGTCCCCTTCTCTAAGGACGTCCCGATCGCTCTCGGGGCCAGTTTCTTTATTCCGAGACCGAAAAGTGTTAAGAGGAAATTCCCTACAGTCATCCCCGACTACGACAACTACCTGTATGCCATCTCGAACCTGCTCGAGGGCATCCTGTATGAAGACGACGCCCAGGTTGTTATGAGGCTCCCGGGGGGGCTCTTCTATGCCGACGTAGGGAAGAACACCGGGGCAGAGATCACCGTCTGCAACCTGGAAAGCAATCACCCGCTTCAAGCGTTAATGGCCATCGAGAACGGCATGACCGCGATGTGGCCAATCTAAAAAGGAGCATCACATGATGACAACCGAAGAACGTGTCGCCTGGTTAGCCGAGCGACGGAAGGGAATTGGCGGCAGTGATGCTGCCAAGGTAATGAACGCCTCCCCCTGGGGTGGTCCGCACAAGGTCTGGATGGACAAAGTCGGGCTGGCCGAGGAGGAGAAACAAACCGAAGCGATGGACATGGGCCTCGAGGCCGAGAACCTCGTGGCCAAGAAGTATGCCAAGAAGATGAAGATCGATTACTCGCAAATCATCTCCGTCCCGATGAGTCGCACCTCGGCGATCATCGATGGCGTTCCCCTGGTCGCCAACTACGACCGGATCGTTGTCGACGAGGAAGGCAGGTGGCTCTATGGGGTGGAGCTGAAGACGGCGTCATTCCGCAAGGCCTCCGACGGCTGGGGGGAGGAGGGCACGGACCAGGTACCACCCCACTACATGTTTCAGTGTCAGCATTACCTGATGACCTCGGGGCTGAAGCGCTGGGACCTGGCCGTCTCGTTCGGCTGGCGCTATCCGATCATCTACCACATCTATCGCAACGAGCGCCTGATCAAGGCGATGCAGAAGAGGTATGCCGAGTTCTGGGGGCTGGTCACAACCAAAGAGCCGCCCCCGGTCGATGGCTCCGAGGATGCCAAAAACATGTTGAACAAGCTCTACCCGGGGCAGAAAGAGAGCTCCGCCCAGGCCAGCCCCGAAATCGACGAGCTGGTACACGAGTACCGGCAAAAAAAGAGCCTCCTCGCTCTACGCCAGGGAGAGCTCGACGAGACCATCAACTCGATCAAGGAGCTGATGCAGGACACCGAGGTTATCTACGGGCCCGACAGCGAGTACACCATCCGGTGGAAAGCATCGATGCAGGGGAGAACCAGCTGGCTCGACATCGTCGACGAGCTCAGCATCAAGGACGAGGTAATCAAACGGCACACGAAGAAGACGAAGACCGCACGCAAATTCACAATCAATTTTCCAAAGGAGTAAGTCATGACATCAACACCAGCAGTAATCAAAGACCTGAAGGCTATCAGGGCCGATGTATTCAACGGCCTCGAGGCCTACAAGGGTGAGTTCTCCGATCTCCTCCCGAGGGGGATGACCGTGGCGAGCTTCATCCTCTCCATCAAAGGCTCTCTGGCGCAGAACCCGAAGTTACTGGAGTGTACTCGGGATTCAATCTTAACCTCGGCTCTCAAGGCTGCCCAGTGGGGACTTGAGCTCGATACCGCCATGCAGCACGCCCACCTGGTTCCATTCAAGAACAAGGACGGCGACTCTGAGGCGGTCCTGGTCCCCGGCTACCGAGGGTTGCGCCTTCTGGCCGACCGTTGCAAAATACACTCCTGGGTTGATGTCAGGATCATCTACGAGAACGACGTGTGGTCCATCAGACACACCGAGGAGGGGACGAAGCTGTCCCACGAGGAAGAGCTGTTGGGTCCCCGGGGAAAAGCTAAGGTTTGGTATGCCGTATTTCACCGCCCCGACGGCAGCCACCGCGTAGAGGTCATGACCTTAGCCGACATCAACAAGGTGAAGGGACAGAGCCAGGCCAGGGGGAGCGCCGACCCCTGGCAGAAACATTTTGAAGAGATGGGGAAGAAGACTGTGTTCAAGCGTGGAATGAAGTACGAGCCCCTCAGCTCGAACAGTCCGGACGCTCAGACCCTCGCCGATGCAATCAGGTCCGACAACATGCTCGAGGGCGGAACCCCTGACCCCGCTCCCAAGCTCACGCCGGTCGATGAAGACTCTAAAACCAGGGCCGACCAGGTCGCTGACGCCGTCGGTGCAGAGGCCGAGGAGGTCACCACGGCTCCGGAGGGCAGCCCGGGTGGTCAGACCCCCGAGAAGGAAGAAAGTCCCCCAGCGGCCACCGAGGACGCTCCTACGCCCTGTGATCTCCGTGGTTGCCACCACATGATGCCCGATAAGGATGGTATGGGGGTCTGCCGTGACTGTAGTCTGACCGAGGGAGACGTCGCCACGGCGGTGGAGCCCGAGGCTAAGCCCGAGCCGGAGAAGGTCGACACGGACACCGGCGAGATCACTCCGCCGAAGAAGCAGCTGCCGGGGCAACCAGACAGGGACATCCTGGAGACGATGCCCAAGAACCAGATCGCCATGAAGGTAGGCGAGGTCATCCAATGGCTCGGTGGCAGTCCCTTCGCTCTCGACACGCTGACCAAAGAGCTCTTCAAGAACAAAGAGATTAAGACCAGCAGCCTGAACGGCATGACCAAGGCCGATATGATCGAGGTCATCTGTAAGGGTTGGGAGTGGGCCAGCGAACTGCCCGAGAATCAGGCTAAGGCTTGAGCATGAACTACGGCAAAATCTATCATGGGCTCTGGGGCAAGCGCCGCTTCAGAGCCCTCTCAGACGAGGGGCGGCTGTTGTTGATTTATTTCATGACCTGCAAGCACTCAACCTTGTGCGGGATGTATTTTCTTCCGATAGAATACATCTCTGGTGATCTCAAGTGGGATCAGCGCAGGGTGTTCAAGGCGCTAAAGGAACTCATCGGGCATGACTGGGTGGCCTACGACGAAGAGAACCAGGTGTTACTCGTCCGCTGGTGGTTGGACTTCTACCAGATCGATAACCCAAACCAACTGAAGCGGTTGATGTCCGACTTCGACGAGGTTCCCGGGACGGACCTGATGCAGGTTCACCTGAACGAGCTGACTCAGGGCGTTGCCGGACTCAGGGAGGAGTATGCACGGAGGTATGTCGAGGAATGTGTAGAGCCCCGGGTGACCGGGCTACCAGCGGTTAGGGTTGTGGAGGAGGCTGAGGAGGCTGAGGCGGAGCCGCTACGGCGCCCCGACGAAGTACCCGCCTTCGAGCAGGTTGTCAACCATCTCAACATTTCCACGGGCAGAGAGTTCCAGCACACAAACCCCAACACCCGGAGGCTCATCTCTGGCCGTTGGGCAGAGGGCTACCGGGTGGTGGATTTCATGGCGGTCATCGACGCGAAAGTCATCCAGTGGTTCAAGGACCCGAAGATGAAAAAATTCCTTAGACCAGAGACGCTCTTCGGAGCGACCAAGTTTGAGGGGTACCTACAAGAGGCCCACGACAAGGGAGGAGGTTCCTATGTCGAAAAAACCTACGGCGACGGCGATGTCCAAGTCTGAGCGTGCGCTCCAGCTGGTCCACTGGATTATGCGCGAGACCGGTAGAGAAGCTCACTGTCGGGCTCGCATAGCTGACTTCGGGGGAAAGACTCGAGAGCGGCTTGAAGATTCCTTTGCCAGCCTCTATGAGCGCGAGAGGCGCTCCCAGGGACTGCTGCTCATGGGGCCTCCGGACGCTGGGAAAACTCACGCCCTCTATGCTCTCCGGAATGAGATGGTTATCAAGGCCACCATGCAGGACCTGCAGGAGCAGCTCTCTCGAGAAGAGATTATCTCTAACTGCGGGCCAGTGCTCGGGACTTTTCGGCTGGTAACCCACATGGGGCTAATCGCTCAGCTCCGGAAGAACCCCGACATCATCACGTCAACAACGCACGACGACACGATGCAGCGAACGATCCTGTTCGTTGATGACTTTGGTCGTGCCTATGAGGACAAGTCGGGTTGGAACTCCTGCCTCGAATTCGAGTTCTTCGACTATCGATGGCGGTGTGGGCTGCCGACGTTCATAACAACTAACATGACACCGAAAGAGCTACGCGCCTGGGAAGGACGCGATGCGCTGGCAGACCGGATGGGCGACCCCGTCTGGATGAAGGCCGTCGCAATGCCCCCGGGACAGTGGCGGAAGGGGAACAGAAAATAAAAGGTGAAAATCGGGTGGTGAGAAAACACCCAAGCAGAGGAGAGTGAATGATGGGAAAGCATACTGAGGGACCGTGGGAAATTGAGAGGCCCTGCGGCTTTCCATATACCGGAATCTTTATCGTGTCCCCTGCGGCTAACGATAGGAGGGCGTACCATTCATTTGTTGTGGAAGTCCGACAACATAGGGCCCTTGATGAAGAATCAGAAGCTAACGCGCGTTTAATAGCCGCCGCACCGACAATGCTGGAGGCTCCCGATGGCTGATAACGTGAGAGAGATAGTGCGGATCAGTCGGGATGATTGGCTGACTAAGGGTAAGGAATTATTTGGCAAAGACCCCCGTCAATGGAAATTCGTGTGCCCTAACTGTGGCAACATCCAAAGCGGGCAAGAGTTCATTGATGTGGGGATTAAGGACGCTTCAGGGAGGGTCGCTTTCTCTTGCATAGGCCGGTGGTTGGGCGATTGCAAGGGCGAGATCGGAAATAAGATCAGCCCCTGCAACTACACAAATGGAGGCTTGTTCGATTTTTCCACCGTTCGTGTTGTAGACCAAGACGGAGGGGAACATTCGGTCTTTGAGTTTTACATCGGCCCCAAACCAGAGAATAAGGAGGTGGAGAATGAGTAAACCAATCGTAGCCATTGTAACCGTTGCCTACAACACTCGCAATAAAGAGATCGCCACCCTGCAACAGCGGGTCGATGAGAGGGACATATACGTCTTTGTGCAAAAGGCGGCTGAGGCTGAACGATTGAAGATCAAGGAGGACGAAAGTGATCCACAAAAAGAAGATTAGAGAAGAGGCCGATCGACGCGAGGCCTTACATGAGAAGCACGCCAGCAGCCGGCCGCTGTCTGACGACTACGAGTTCACCGGACTCCTCGGTGAAGCCGAGTTCGCCGAGCGGCTCGGGTTGGAAGTGGATATTCGCTCACTCCCAGGAGGAGACTGTGGCATAGATTTCAATATCCCCGTCGCTGTCACAGTAGACGTTAAGACGTCTGAGAAACCACCGAAGTGGCTACTGGTTGAGAACGGAAAGGTTCGCGCCGACATCTATGTCTTGGCGAGGCGCCACAAGGACGACAGTATAGAGCTTCTCGGCTGGGCCCGGGCGTCCTACATCCTGCGGACACCTGTCAAAGATTACGGCAACTGCGGGATCATGAGCTACGGGGTGCCGCTGGTAGACCTGTGCCCGATGAGCTCCATGTATCACAGCGTCCGCCGGGCGCAGGAATTAGCACCCAACATTACCCTTAAATAGATCGGAGCACAGTGTGACCAAGAAACTATTATTCATCGACACCGAGACCACCGGAACCATCCCGGGGCAGCATGGGATGATCCAGCTGGGTGTCATCGTCGACATCTGGAGCGGCGGCGTCCTCACCCGCACCGAGGAGAAGTCGTGGCTCATCCAACCCCATCGGAAAGACTTTATCGCCGAGAAGGCGCTCGAGGTGAACCGGCGAACCGGGGCTGAGATTATGACCGCCCCATTCCGCCCGCCGCTCGAGGTTGTCCCCGAGGTGATTACCTTCCTCGATGACGTCGTCAACAAGTACGATAAGACCGACAAGCTACACCCCTGCGGTTACAACGTCGGCTTCGACGTCGACTTCCTGGCCGCCTGGTTCAAGAAGGTTCAGTTCGACTACTTCTTCTCGTACCTCAACAACCAGCGCCTGGACCCGATGTCGTATGCCTTCTTCCTGACCGCTTCCGGGCTGCTCGAGACCGAGAACCATAAGCTCGAGACGATAGCGAAGGAGTTCGGGATCGAGTTCGGTGGCGAGGGTGCTCACGACGCGATGTCGGACGTCACCGCCACCAGGGAGCTGTTCTACCATATGCAGCGCAACTTCAGTTGGAAGGGGCAGCCGCTACACCTGTCCCGTGAATTAGAAGGGAGTACAGGTTGAATAGAGGAATGATCAAACCACGAACCTGGCGGACGAAGAAGCGGCGCAGGGCGATAGAGAAAGCCCGGCGCGAGGTCTTCTGGAACTCGAGCCAGCTCAGCTACCTGCGATCGGCCTACAACCAGGTAACCACCAAAGCGATCGCCGACAAGCTCGGGCGGTCTCCCCAGGCCGTCCGGAAACAAGCCTCCCGGATGGGTCTCGTCAAAGGACCTCTGAAAAACCTGAAGCGGAAGGCTCCCAGCTTCAGGGACTATGAGCTTGGCGCTCACGCAGAGCGATACGGCGGTTAAGACCCATCGCCCAGACCTCGCTGCAGCTCACAGGGCTGCCGTGACGGGCGGGCAATAAAAAAGCCGACTCCCAGGTGGGGTCGGCTTCTTTTTGTGGCTCAGTGGCGCTTATATGGTTTGGTGTAATGCTGGGAATGTTTTGGATCGACTGAGGTCCTCCGCCATCGCCCTGCGGAGGATGTTGTAGATCAACTGGGACTTCGGGACCCCCTCTTTGTCGCACTTTTCCTTAATCCAGTTGTTCACACCGGCCGTCACATTCACGGTTAGCTTGCTATCTCTGTTCATGACACCTCCTGTAGCAGTTCGCTCCAACCGTTCTGAGGGAGCTCGATGATCTTGCTGCCAATCCGCTCGAGCTCAACCCGGCGGTCGTATCCGGTTTCCTGGGCCATCCTGGTCACAGCGCAGGTGATCCCCCACTGGGTAGGGTCGCCGCTGGTCATCAGCTCAGCCATGACCGCTTCCTTCTCGGCCTCGAGCAGGTCGTGGCGCTTACCGATCACCTCAACCACGCCCTGGGGGTTGGCCCCCAGCTGGCGGGAGGTCCCCTCCTTGATCTTCTGGACCATCGCCCTGAAGTAGCCAGGGTTCACCGTCGCCTTGATCGTGTCGCGCAGGCGGAGCATGAAGGCTTTGTCGTCGGCCTGGTGGGTCTCATCCGACAGGTACTCGGTGATATCCCCACAGCCGAGGTCGTCAGCCTTACGCCCGACGTGGTGGCGACTGAGGTTGATCCCCCGGATCATCCCGTTCGAACACCACTCGTCCCAGATCATGGCCTCGATCTTCACCGCCCCGGCGCCAACCTCTGAGTTGCTGAAGACGAAGCCGGCGTTGACAATTCTCCGGGTGTTAAAGCGCTGGCGGAAGAGCTCGTCGTCGATCGGCTCAGAGATACTCGGGTCGATCGCCTTGATATACATCTTGCGGTCGGTGATGGCCGACTCAATCTGCCTCAGATTCTGGTGGGAGATGGCCTTCAGGAGGCCCATCCCCAGGTCGAAGTTATCGATCGGACGGTAGCGATCGGAGAGGACCGCCCTGACCTTGCCGTCGAGGGTCCGGAGCATCGTCCTGGATGGCTTAGCCTCGAGCCAGTGCCGGACGTTCTCCTCGAGCAGCTCCGGGGCTTCCTCGCGCATGTGATCATAATACTTCTTGGGGATGTCCAGCCGACCGGCCAGCTGCCCGTGAGCGTGGTTGTTCAGCTGAAAAGTAGAGCGCTCTCCGTTGGTGTCGAGATCGAAACCGAAGACGCTACTGCCCATCGAGTGAAAACTGAGATCGTCGGAGTCGGTGTTGACGAGGAAGTCTTTCTTACCTTCCTCGCGCCGGCCGAGCTCATCGACAAATGCCATCAGTCCATCCTGGTGGTCTAAACGAAATCTATCCTGTGGGTTGTTCATGATCATCTCCCTTGTTATGGTTTGGTGTAATGCTGGGAATGTTCTTGTCTCTCAAAAACCGCTTGAGGCGGCTCCGAGAGTGAAGGGCAGAGACGTCGATCGTGTCTTCCTCTATTTGCGAGGTCCCCATAACCGCCCGCAGCGCGGGGTGTTCGTCCCACACCGTCTCCGCCCACTGGCCACAGCCGTCGTCGTCCCCCACAAACTGGGCAAGCAGCTGGCGCCGCTCCCCGGCCGGCTTGTCTACATCGCAGAGGTGGGCCGCGCCATACTCAACCTCACCTACTTTCCAGAACAGGAAAGTAAGCCAGCGCCTATCCACTCCCTCCGCAGCCCCCGCCGGCGAGACGACCATAGCGAACGAGACCAGGTCGGCCCCGATCTTCTGGGCGGCGGGGGTAAGTTCTCCGAGCTCAACCGTGTCGGCGGCTTTCTGAATTAAGTCTACGAGTTGGAGCGGGGTGACACCAGAGTCGCCCCAGCGTACTTTGTCGGTCATATCTCATCACCTCCTACGGCATGACGTCCCCATACTATTTTAAGTTTCTTCCTGTTGGTTGGAATCTCGAGGGAACGCCCGACAAGTTTCCGGACTATCGCCTCGAGCTGGTCGACGAACTCCCCCGACACTTGCCCTTGGTAGCCGAGGTGTTTTAGAAACCGCCTCAGCCTCGCTTCGCGAATAAAATTATACTTGCTCATTACTTCTCCTCTGGGACACGGCTCGGCATGATGACGCCCGACACCGTCTCGCCGTCCGGCGTCTTCTCTCCCGCCTCCCAGCTGATCGCCGTGATGCAGTGCTTGCCATCCGCCTGGCCCTTCCGGAAGGTGAAGACCACCGGGTAGTTAGTCTCTCTCCTTGGAACCTTGACCATTTTGATGATCATCTTCAACAACCTGATCAGGAGGGTGGCGCTGAGACAGACTCGGACCTCCGCCTTCTCGTGCGGCATTACCTGATCGATGTTTGGGTAGCACTCGGGGGTGGTCCCGGCTTTGACTACGAGCTTAGAGTCGGGGGTGATGATCTGAAGGGAGTCCCCGAGAGGCTTGATCACCGCCGGGGTCCGCTTCAGAAGGTGCTTGTTTGCCGTCAGCCCCACCGCAGGAATAACCATTGGCTTTGGTAGCGGCAGCTGGGGGTTTTTGGGGAGATAGGGGGTGACTTGAGCCAACACATGCCCGTCGGTAGCCTCCGCCGTCCGGTTGGTTCTGATGTGGATGTGCTGCAACGCCTCCCGGGCTCCATCGGTGGGACACACGTCGGCGAGGGCCACCACGGCCGGGGTTATCTCAAACCCCGGTTTGGTTTTTTCTTTCGGTTTTGACATGATGCCTCCTGGTTTGATTATGCGTTTATACGACCGACAGCGGGCCGCCGGTCACTTCAGTTACGAACCACTCAATGTCACGATCGACGGCGGTCGCCTCTTTGACGAAGTCCTTGCGGGCGTCTTCATCAAGCGACTCGAACCGATCGAGACAGATCACCCTCAGTTTCCCGATCGCCGCGACGGCGATCTCCACAGCGATTCTCATCTGCTCTGAGGTTGACTTCAGGTCGAGCTGTACTCCGTCGACCAGGATGTTCTCCTCGTCGAACTGCAGCCCCTTGACGGGGGACTCGGCCTTCTCGAGGAGCTTCCTGGGGATGTTGCCGACGAGCACGTCGTGCAACCGACCGAGACTTTCGTAGACGGCCTCTTCAGGGGCCAGCGCCTCGGTACGCTTGTTGATCGCGGTCAGCTTGTTCACCAGCTCCCGGTGAGACTCGTACTCGTCGAGCCGCTTCCGGATCGGCGCCTGGTCGACCAGGGTGGCTGACTTGATCGTCTCCTCCAGGCCGGCGGAGAGCTTCTCACAGTCCGCCAGCTCCTCTTCTTTCTGTCCCAACTTCTCTTTGAGCCCTCGAATCTCATCCTCAATGTCTGCGATCTCGCGCTTCAGGGATTGCTGTTCGCGACCCATCTCCTCAAGTCGGGACACTCTCTTCTCGTGCTTAGAGCGCTCGTCGGACGCCTTCTGATAGCGACCCATCTCAACCGAGAAATCAAAGCTGCTCCACTGGTCAGCGTCGAACGTCTCCGGAATCTCCAGCCGGTCCTGTTCGATCGACTTCCGCATCCGGGTGATAACGACCCCCTGCTCATGCCGGCTGTCGTAGGTTCTCTTCCGGACGTCCTCGATGACGTCGAGAGCGTGGCGGTTGAAGTCCACCCCCTGCAACACCTTCAACGAGGCGCCGGTCTCTTCCTTCCGGATGAGGTCGGTCATCTGCTCGCAGGTTACCTGGAGCGGGATGATAGACAGAAGCATTTTCCTGCGCTCTTTGGCCTTCCCCTGGTAAAAGTCTACCGGGTTGAACGGGTATGGCCCGAGGAGCGACTTGAGATAGGCTGTGGGGGCTGAGACGGGGGTCCCGTCGTCCACCACCTTGACCGTGTTATCCTTCTGGGTGATCGTCCTCCGGACCATGACCCGGTGGTCGAGCTCGAGCAGAATCTCAGCCTTCTTGGCGCCGGTCTTGATCAGCCCCGGGTTGGTTCCGCTCGACTGCATCGCTTCGGTGATGGCTTTTAGGATGACAGACTTACACACCCCGTTGCCACCGGTGATATGGGTCAGCTTACCGAGCTCGTCGAGCTTCAGCATAGAGAGTCCCATATAGTCCTTGATTTGTAGCCTGGTGATTTTCATTTGTTGCTCCTGGTTTGATTGGTTAAAACGATAGATCGATTGAGGTGAGATTCTCGGCGACGTCTGCGTGACAGATTATACACTCAGCCATGATCTACTCCTTTTCGGCCGCTTCGATTGCGGTGCGTAAAGCAGTTATGTGCGACCATTCGGGACCGTTGTCGGGTTGGTGTAGTTCGTCCCATTCTCCTAATACGCAAAGCGTCTCCTTACAAGCCCCCAACAACAGAGGCGCGGCGGCTATCAGGCGGGCGTTACTCTCTCCGGCGTCGATTGTCAGGTTGACCTTTGCAATTTCGGTCAATAGTCTGGCCCTGCGGCCCCCTGGCATGGGATCGGCGTTCAGGATAACGGCGTAATTGTCTGCGGGGTCTTGGATTGATTTAATCCACGGTAACGCTGTATGCTTTTGGTCTTTCATACTCTCCTCTTTTCTGTGTTAAATGGTTTCATGTGAAACATTCGCACCACCCATAGGTCGGTCCTCACGGGCCGGTAGGTGGTGCTGATTTAGATGTCAAAGACCGGGGTTCACCGACAATATCGGCAAATAGCGGTAGTGTGTCAAGCACTTTTTTCAACTATTTCACTATCGACTACCCGCCAACAGCTTAGCCCGCCCCATTCCACAAAGTCACCCACTCTACCCCCCGGGTAGCTCCCCCTTCTTTTGCGTGGTTTATTCAACCCTCTCGAAACGGTTGAAGTAACGGTTTCGAAACCTAATATAAACTGATATGATATGAACTGAACTGAACTGATATATACTGCTTCGCAGTTTTTGCTTGACAGTTGAATTTCAACTCGTATCCTGCCAGCGACAAGAGAACATGCCTCCATGTATGTTAGCTGGTTTGATTGATGTGATGCGCGGCCTGGAGGGTTGCCGTACCCTCCTTAGCCACTGGTGACCCCCGGGCCGACTTTTTTGAGGTGGGACGAATGCAGCACCGGCAGTTTTTAATTCAAGCGGCCCTCACAGGCCTGGCCCTCGGGCTCCCGATCATAGAACTCTGGCAAATATATAATCCCCGCACAGGGGAAACTTTTTTTGTGGACCGGGACCCCGCCCAGGACGAGGTCAACAGCCTCATCTCGGCTATCCGGGAAGGAAAAGCGATCGAGATCGCCTACCTCCCCTGCCAGGCTGATCTCTTTGGTCGGAAGACCGACAAGCCGGCGAAGAAGGCCACCCCGGGTAACGGCAAACCGGCCGGTAAGGCGCCGACCAAGGCGCCCACCATGCCGAGTGCGAGGGCGTGATGGTTCGCTTGAGGCAGGAGGATGAGGTCTGATGGCTGCTAAGAAACCAAAACGGCGCCCCGCTAAGAGGACCGCCCCCAAGAAGAAGGTGGTTAAGAAACCGCCGGCGAAGCCTCGCCGAACCGTTAGGAAAACCGTTTCGAAAGCCTCAAGATTAAAATCACACCAATCCCGCTGTAAGGTCTGCAAGTCTGAGTACACCACCCACATAAACAAGCTATACAAGGACTTGCACCCGCCCTCGCTCATAGCTAAGATGCTCAACGGGATATTCTCAGAGGACTCTATCAAGCGACACGTCCGGGCCTTGGACCTGTTGACGAAGCGCAACCATAGCGTCTTACTCAAGGTGAGAGCGATCCTGGCCGCCTATGAGCCTGGTTCTAAGCCACCCAGCGAGGGCCTGGTCGCTAAAGCGCTGGAGCTCGAGGCGAAGATCACGAAGGAAATCAGCGATAACGCTGAGCTCGGGGTCACCTTGGAGCTCGGTAAAAAGACTCGGAAGCTGGCGGAGCAGATGCACCAGAACTTCCTGAACAGACTGAACGGAGGACCGAATGGCTCGGGCAATATCGATGACAGCGCAGGATCGTAAATGGGAGGGAGAGGAAGACGCCCGCACTCTGGCCAGAGCGGTTGAGATAGGTCAGGACCCGGCCAGGCTGAAGCGAGCGAAGAACGCCGCGAACTCACTGGCCAAGAAAGCCGTCGCTGAGGCCAATCGGTTGAAGAAAGCGAGCGGGAAGAAGCAATGAGTAGCGCTTTTATGGCAGGCGCCTATTGGGGCGTTGTTGTTGGCTTGATATCGTTAGTCTGGTATTTTGCCCCAGAGATTAGAAAGTGGGGAGAAAAGTAATGCCGATCCCTAAGTTTTACAGTCGGAGACCACTTCCACCGATGCCTCACGAGGCGCCGATCTTCCCACTGGAGCCGACCATCTGGTCGTACCTCCGGAGGTTCCTTGGCATAGCCCAGGTTGGAGACCAGATGCTTGTTCGGTTTGAGGGGAAATGGTGCTTGGCCAGCCTGAGGGCGATCGAATATGAATAGGCGCAACTTTCTCAAGCGACTGGGTATTGGCGCACCGCCCCCCGGGGGTAATCGGCAGCAACCTGGAGCAACAGGAAGCAATGAACACCGTTGACAGAGTTAACACAACAAGCGGTTGGTTACGACAATGAAGTCCACATAGGAAACCCCAGGCTCAGGGAACGAGCCGCCAACCAGCCTATCTTCACCTGGGTGTCTCACTTCGATCTCGGTGGGTCGCAGCTGGGCAACTCAGACATACCGACGCCCGAGGTGCACCTGGACCTGTATGATATCATGTGCCAGAAGCAGCGAGCCGTGATCATCATGCCCCGGTCGTTCGCCAAGTCAACCCTGTTCTCCTTCAACCTCCCGATGTACCTGGCGTTCGAACACGTCAAGCTGAAGAACAATCCGAACCGACCAATCACTCCCTACAAACGAATCACCCTCATCTCGAACACCGGCGCCCTGGCCAGGCAGTGGTTGAAGTGCATCAAGCTCGAGGTCGAGACCAACCCGCTGCTGCTGGCCGTCTATGGCGACCTGCGCGGCGATCGCAAGCGCCCTGGTGTCTCCGGAGACTCCTACGTATGGCGCCAGGACGCCCTCGACTTCGTTCATCCGGATGGTTCGGTTGTCTCCCTCCGTGCTGTTGGCCGTGGCTATCAGCAGAGAGGATGGCGCCCGGACCTGGTCGTAGCCGATGACCTTGATGACGATGAAGAGGTTCGTTCACCCGAGCGGATCGAGATCGCCAGCCGCTGGTGGGACCGAGCCGTTACCCCGATGCTCGATAAGAAGAAAGCTGCCTGCCTGGTAGTCGGCACGGTCGTGGCCGAGAACTGTGTCCTCACTCACATCCGGAACAAAGCGCAGACGACCAAGCGCTGGCACACCTTCAACTACAAAGCGTACCCGAACGGTGTCATGGAACCCGGGGCCGAGCTCTGGCCTTCGAAGTGGCCACACCATCGCCTCCAGGAAGAGCTCGAGGATATGGGCTATGATAACTTCATGGCCGAGTACATGGGTGAACCGATCAGCTCCGAGGCACCAATCTTCCACCGCACCTGGTTCCGCCACTACGACTCACTGTCCCTCGGGTTCAAGCGCGTCCTTCGAGAACAGATAGCGCTGACCATCAACGTCCTCGATCTGGCCACCAAGAAGATTGATGGCACCGACTACAACGCCCTGGTCACCATCTCAGCCACCAACGACGTAAAGCCGAAGTATTACATCCGGGTGGGAGGAGTGAAGCGAGGTCACTGGTCGATCAACCGGGTCGCCCTCGAGGCCTTCATGGGGTACGAAGATTTTGAATGTCACGCGATGATCATAGAGGTGAACGCCTACCAGGACGTGATGGCCGACGTCATTGAGGAATACATGGAGCTCAACCACCGCACGGCACGGATTGAGCGGGTGACTACCCTACTCGACAAGACCGTCCGGGCCCGGGCCATCTCTCCCATAGTGGAGGCGGGTCGGGTGTACGTTGATCTCAGCCAGGACCAGGAGACGAAGAAGTTCCGCGACCCGATGCACGTCCGACTCGTTACCGAGTGTGTCCAGTTCCAGCCCGACGTCAAGAACCTGAAGATCGATGTGATGGACGCCTTCGTCATGGGCATGCAGTTCATGAAGGAATGGGAGGCCGGTCGGAAGTCGAAGAAAAAGACAAAGAGAGTGCTCCCCGACAATGCACGAATCTCAAAACACACCGGGATAGTACGATAGGAGAGAGAGATGCTGATAAGCGATCACAGACTTGACTTCGATGGCGATCCGCTGGAGCTGGTGGAGGCTGCTTTCGAGCATGCCGATACTATGCAGAGCGTGAGGAACAACCAGTATACCCGGGACTTCCTCCTCTGGAACGCGGTTCTCGACATGGCCGATCGCGACAACGACGCCACTAACATTATGCTGCCTAAGATATACTCGATTGTTGAGAACAAGTCTGCCAAGGAGACCAGGGCTCTCCTCCGGAAGCGCCCCTTCCTGAGCTGGGGCTCGCGCCGAGATGAGTTCAAGGGTATCTGCGAGTCGCAGGTGGAGGTTGTCGACGTCCTCCTGGACAAGGCCGGCTTCTACGACGAGGCCGAGTTCGCTAATAAGCTGAAGATTCTTTACGGCACCTCGTTCATGTCGGCGCTGCCCTGGTACGAGAAGGTCATCCAGACCGATCTGGTGCAGGGTCCCTATGGTGAGCCGAAGCGGATACCCCGCGAGGCCTACCTGCTGCGGCTCGCCCTCGAGACCTGGGCTCCCTGGGAGGTTATGGTCGACCCGTACGCGACTGGACTTGAGCGACCTGGTCAATGCCGCTATGTCATCAAGATTCAGACGGCCAGTAAGCGACAGATTCGCGACGCCTATGCCGACGGTAAGTACCCGGGGCTCGATCTCGATCGTCTCCTGGAGTACCCACGGCACGACTCGGGTGGCCACTTCAAGGACCACCCATGGGGACAGCAAATGATGGCCGAGATGGGGCTGCCCGTTCCCCAGGGAGATGACGATATAGGCATCCTCCTGCGCTATCAGTCGGAAGATCGTTACATCGACGTCTGGCAGGGTGCTGTCACTCTCAGTGACGGGGACAATCCGTTCTCGCACAACCTGATCAACCTCTCGCGCTTTCATCACACGCAGATGCCGAACACGTCCGGCCGCTTCTGGGGTGTCGGTGAGGCTAAGCCGAACGAGGTCCAGGCCTCGATGCTCGATGATCTCTACAACCTGATGTTCTCGGCGCATGGTTTCGGCGACCAACCGGTGATCTTCTATCGCGAGGATGCCGTTGACAACGTCGACGATCTCCAGCTGGCTCTCGGTAACAGGATAGCGCTGAAGGGTGAGAAGGACCGACCGATCTCTGACTCTGTCTTCATCGATCGCGGACAGGGGCTGCCGGCCGATCACTATCTCTTGACTGATCGGGTTGAGCGCAACATGGACCTCACCGCAGCCGAGTTCGGCACCCAGCGGGGCGAGGTCGAGAGTGGTGGCGAACGCCTGGCCACCGAGGTAGCCCTGGCTCACCAGGAAGGATCGGCCAGGCAAGAGGCATCCGTCCGTCGAGGGGAGAACGTCTTCCTCAAAGATTTCACCCACAAAATCCTCTCGATCGTCAACCAGTCGGGCAGCATCGATGACTACGCCGAGATACTCGGGGAAGAGCGGGCGATGGAGATGTATACCATGGCGCCTGACGAGCTCCCTGGTGGCTATGAGACGACCTTCAAGGGTTCCGATTGGGTTAGTCACCTGATGGTGAAGCAGCGCAACATGAAGGAGGCCCTCCCTCTCATCCTGAACAGCGAGTACGCTAAGCAGTACGGTGTCTTAAAGCAGCACCTCAACCTACTCGAGTTCACCGAGAAGGAGATCGCGGAGATGCTCTACACCGAGGAGGAGATGTCTATCATCAACCAGATGGCCATGCTGGCCGAGCTCGCTATGGGAGCGCAGCAGCAAGTCGGCGCCCTGGGGGCGCCGGGTGGTGGAGGACAGAAACAGCTAACTACGGGACAGCCCGGTGGGCGGTTCCAGGCAAATAGCAGCTTAACTGAAACGCGGCGCAACAACGCACAGACAACCGGCGCCGCTCGATAGGAGGATGCGAATGAGCTTCACAGAAACAATGAAACGGCACTCCCTCGCGGCCCTGCTGTTCGGCATCATCCTGGTGTTGATCAGCATCGTTGGCCTGGTCGGGGTGGTGAATGCAAACGACCTGCGGGTGATTCTCACGGACGAGATAGAGGCGGCTGACACTGCCGCCACGGCTCTGAGGTATGACACAGCGTACTCCATCGAATGGGATATCCGCGGGTGGACCGACTATAGCTTCTATTCGAGGGTGGTCCCGTCGACACTCCCGGGAGACAATGACACTAACTTTACCGACGACACTGTCTTCGTGAAGTTTCAGCACTCGTTTACCGGGGGCGAATGGCGGACCAGTGAGGTTGACACTCTCTTCCCCCCTGACAGTGGTTGGAGCGTGTTGACCTTGTCGAGAGCCGACTCCGCCCTGGGCAACTGGGGACGTGCGATGTTCATCTTCAAGGACTCTACGGAAGCGACCGCCCCCGGTCTTTTTGGTAACACCTACGAGAAGATGTGTGAGCTGTGGATATCGTTCCTGGGGAAGAGGTAGTATTGTGCTAACTAACCGAAGAACACATAGGAGGATTACATGAAATCAACAAAACGAATGATGGTGGTGCTGGTGATGATGGCGGTCTTCATGATGCTGATCGCCGCCGCCTCTGCCGTCAGGGTTCAGTTCGAGAGCGACGACACCTTCACGGTTGACAGTCAGTACAGCGCCGAGATGCAGGAGCTATCAGACCTGATCATCGTCGTGCCTGACTCGGCGATCGTCGTCTTGGCTGTCAGCGGGGTGGCCCTGTTGGACCCCGGGGACAAACTGTATATCGGCCTCGGCAACGACTCAGCCAACCAGGTATCGGCGTCGGACCTGAGTGTAAACTCAAACCTTGATACTGCCCAGGTCGCGTTCTTGCACCCCTCGAACAGGGGACGGCAACGGGTGTCGTTCTATTACGAATACGTTCACACTGTCGTGGGCTCTGGTACTACCGACACCTTCTTCTTTAACGTCGGTTCGGGTGGCCAGGGCTCCCGGGAGAAGATATACCTCGAGGATGTGATCTCGAGGGCTACCCAGGTACAGATGTAGGAGCAACGACCATGGAGCAACGAAAAGGACTCAGGCTTATCGAGCGGTTCCGCTCAACCTTCCGCAAGGAAGACAATAGCGAGGAAGCTCTCGCTGAGAAGGGCGAACGAATCAACGCCGAGCTTGAAAAATCGAAGAAGATAGTCGGTATCCGTGACCACGAGGGCTGGCCCATCGTGCAGGAACGGATAGCGCGGAACATCGTCTCGGCGCAGGACAAGATTCTACGCCTCGCCATCTCCCCCATCGAGAACGCGGAGGAGCTCCGGACGACCGCCGCCGAACGACTGGCATATTTACGGCTACTCACAATTTTAGAAGTTGAGGAGCAATCCATTAAACAGCAAGAAGAAAAACTGACCAAGGTGATGAGGACAATCGCAGACTCGGCCGCGATCCCCAGCCGTCAAAGGCGCGAGGATTACGTGACAACCGTGGGTGGACCCTCTCCCCTCGAAAGGAAGTAACAGATGGACCCGGCAAGAAGAGCAGAGTTAGACGCCCGAGCCGATGACATGGGCACTCAGCAGTACCAGGCTCAACCAGGAGACGAAAACTTCAAAACGATCGAGGGCGGAGAGCTTGAATCCGACTTCGATGCAGCCGGCGAGCACCAGAGTACCAGCGACATGTTGGATGACCTGGCCGCCCAGGCTGAGGCGGGAGAGCAAGACCTCGACCCCGCTCAACGTGAAGACGAGTCTCAGGAAAGCGCCGAGGACCCCCCTCCGGAGGAATCCAAGAAGGACAAGGATCGACAGGTGCGTGAAAAGTTATATCAGGAGAAGTACCAGACGTTGAAGGCCCAGCATGATCAGGTGCTGGCTAACCTCGACGCCATTGGAGTCAATCCCCTGGATGCGTTGATGACAGAAGAAGAGGCCCCAGCGGCTGCAGCAGCGACCGCGAAGACCAGAGCCGCAACCCCCGCCGAAGGTGAGCTCATGACCTTCGAGGAGGGGACAACTGCGGCCGATCTCAGCCCGGCGCAGCTCCAGGCGATGATCGCCAACGTGGTACAATCCAATTTAACCCCGCAAGTGACCAAGGCTGTTAACGCCATGCAGCGGAGGCAGGCGGTCACCAACGAACACCAGATAGCAGGTGAGAGCCTCGGAGCTTACGCCGCTTCTCTCGGTCTGAGCGACGACCAGATTACAGAGGCGATATCGAAAGCATCCGAGCTGCCTGTGGACCTACGGGCGCCAGGCGGATTCAAAGCCGTGGCCAAGGTGGCGGCACAGCACATGCTGATGACCTCCATGATGCAGACTGGTGACGTTACAGGGAATAACGCGGCGCGGGAGATTGCGCGACAGGCCCGACAGGCACAGCTGGCCGGTGGGATTCAGAAGCGCGGGCTCCCTGCCCGGAAACCGAAAAATCAGATGATGCAGAGGCTGGAGGCTATGCAACAAGCTAAGCCTACCCACTCCACTGACCTGCTGACGAAATAGCAGGCGGGCGTGAGCGGCCTCTGAATCAGGAACAGGAAGACACCTATGCCTATTGGCAACCCTACGATGGTTCAGGGTGCGAGAGCGAGAGGCGCCCTGTCGGCGAATCGGGAAGATACCGATTTTGCGAAAGGGATCGCCCTACTTGATCCGTTCGAGAGTCCGATTACTTCGTTGACGATGAGCTTTGCGGCGGAAACGTCCAAAACCGTCGACAAGCACTGGCTCGAGGACGAGCTCTGCCCAGAAACTGACACCGTCAACTATGGTTCCGGTTACGATTCGTCGTCTACCGCTATCATCGTTGACAATGGCGCTCGGTTCGCTGTTGGCGACCGCGTCATGCACAACACTACCCGAGAGGTAATGCTGGTCACAGCGATCAGCTCCAACACCCTCACCGTCGACCGTGACTACGGCCAGGCGGGTGAAGGTTGGACGGCACTTGCCGGCAACATCACCGATGGTGATTACCTCACGATTATCGATAATGCCTTCGAGCAGGGTCACCCCCTGCCCGCCATGCGCTCCACGGTGGAAGTTGAGTACAAGAACTACTGCCAGGACGTGCGAACTCCTACCGGCTGGACCGAGGTCAACAAGGCCACGGCGATGCGCGGCATGGAGGACTACGCCCTGCAGGAGCGCAAGAAAGGCATCGAACACCAGCAGAAGCTGGAGAGAATGAATCTGTGGGGTAAACCGGTTGAAGGTGACAAGGGCATGTATGTCGCTGGCACCGGCAACGTCAACCCCACTGCCGCTGGTGGCATCAACCACTACATCCAGGAGTATGCTCCTTCCAATCAGAAGTTCGACGAGACTGAGCTGACGATGCAGGAGTTCATCGATAAGCTGGAGTATGTGTTTGAGCACGGGACCGGCACCAAGTGGTGCTACTGTCCCCCGAGGCTTCGTACCGCCCTGGATACCTGGGGTATCTCGAAGTACAACACCTTCTCGAAGGAAAAGGTCTTCGGCGTTCCGGTCGCGAGATGGTTGTCCTCCCATGGAGAGGTCATCTTCATGACCCACAAGATGCTGAAGAACCCGCAGGCCGACGACTGGCTGTACTGTTTCTTCATTGATCAGGACCTGATCAAGTGGAACACCCTTCGCAGGATCGGTACCACTCGGCTTCGTAGGATGGACCCCTACAAGGCCACCGGTGAGACGTCCGAGAAGATGGAGTTCCAGACGATTGGTTGCATTCGTTATGGACAGCCCTGGGTTCACTCCCGGTTGCGGTTCAAAACGATCGGCTAAGTTCTGGTGGTGCGCCTCCGCCCGGAAGAGTTGCTCCCCGGGCGGGGCGCTTAATTAAGCGAGAAGGAGATATCATGAGTGACAAAACTAAAGCGCAACTCAAGGATGAGCTGGCTGACAAAGATCAGCAGCTCGAGGACCTGCAGGTTCAACTGGATAACTTCAAGGCCCAGGCGGACTCTCCGGAGGCGCTTGAGAATGCCGAACGGGACGCGGAGTTCGAAGCGATGCGCCAGCGGGCCGAGACCGCCGAGGAGATGCTCTCCGGTTCTGGAGCGGTGATCGTTACCACGACCGACCTGCATGCCGATGTCCCTGAAGGTGCGTACTGTTTTCGCTCGAAGTGGCAGATGAACCCTAACCCGGTTGTCGGAGGCAAGCACATCCCGATTCACTTCGGGCCGACACAGACCGTCCTGGTTGACGACACCTTCTGCGAGCGGAGGGGCGTCGACAAGCTGGCGCTGGTTAAGGCACTGAAGAAGTTCCCGAGCTATGGGATTGAGTTCATGCTGACGGCCGGCCCGGATGTGGAAATAACGGAGACCACCAAGAGCTACGATCGTATAGCCCTGCACAAAGCAGAGGCCAACAAGGTGAAACTGATCCACGGACCTCGGAGCTCGTCTGCTCCGGAGGGTGGCTCAGAATGAGGTCCCCCCGAGTGCTACTGGGTATGCCTTCCTACGATGGGAGGTATACCCGGGAAATGATGCTGTCGCTGGAGAACATGATCCAGTCGACGGCCCCGCACGGGATCGAGATAGGTTGGAGTCGAATGAGCGGCCCCCTGCTACCGCAGATGCGGGATGAGATGAGCATCCTGGCGCTGGAGAAGAAGTATACTCACCTACTCTTCATCGATGCCGACATGATGTTCCCGCCCCACGGCCTGGTACGTTTACTCAACCGCGAGGTGGACATCGTTAGCGGAATGTATTTCAAGAAGACTCCGCCCTATACGCCGCTGGCGGCCCGGTGTAACGACAAGGGGCAGCCTCAACTCATCCAGGAGTGGGAAGACGACGTGCTCCTGGACGATATCGATCGCGTTGGCGCCGGGTTCCTCCTGATCAAGACCGAGGTCTTCGAAAAGATGCAGCGCCCCCGCTTCATGTGTTACTTCGACAAGTGGGAAGAAATAAATCACGAGGACTGGTACTTCTGTAAGAAGGCCAGGCAGCTCGGCTTCAAGATACACCTCGACACCGGGTTGCAGCTCGGGCATGTTGGTCCGTATATCTACAGCCAGCACGCCTTCCTCCTTTACAAGAAAATGATCAAGCATATGAAACACCCGGAGTTAGGACTCGCCGGCGCGGCGCCGTCACCCCCGGCCCCGGATGATATTAACGTCCGTGAGCCTGACAGCGACATCGATGTCGTTGCTCCGGACATTCAGGTAGTGAAAGGGTAACCAATGGACAAGGCTGGATACTTAGCACTGGTGATGGCCAAGGCCGAGGTGAAGGCCTGGAAGGCTACCCCCGACGAGAAGGATGAGGCGATCAACGCCTTGATCGTTCCCACGATCGATAGCGTAGTCAACAGGCATGACTTCATCTGGGCCTGCGGCACTCACGTCGAGTCGACCGTGGCCGACCAGGCGGAGTACACCCTGAAGGGGAAGAGTGATCAGTGCGGCGATATGATCAACGTCAAGTACGGGACGAAGGACCTCCTCCTGATCAAGCTGCTCCCGACCGAGGCTGATGATAAGTTCTCGAACATTACCATCCCGAGTGCCGTGACCTACTGGGTTCATGAAGGAACGTCCCAGGGGTACCCGAAGATACGACTGATAGGTACGCCGACTTCGGCCGGCAACGACATTACCTATCGCTATCGACGTAAGGAGCTCAAGCCGCAGGAGGTTCCGGAACACATGGCCGGCGACATGGCTAACGTGATCCTGTCGGAGCTGTTCCCCGAGAGTCGCAACCTGGCTCAGGCGAAGGAGCGGGCCATCCTGACTATGATCCGCAACGATACCAAGGGCGGTGGTGAGCAGCGCCCGGCACCGAAGGATAAGACCTGGCGAGCCAATAACCGAAGAAGGAACCAGCTCTATGGCTATTAAAACCTTACTACTGATCGCCCTGGTGATGCTGCTGCCGTTGTCGGCGCTCGCCCAGGGTGAGACCTCGGCCGTTCCTAAGCAGCTCGACAGCCTGGCACAGTACGTCTTCGTCCAACTCGGCACAGCAGCTACCGGCGACGGAGCGCTGACCACGGCGCGGATGTATACTCTCATCAACCGCGCCTACGCTACCGTCTGCCATGAGTTTCCGGCTATAGAAAGATTTGACACAGTTGTTATCAGCGCCGCTATGGAAGGGGGGGCGCTCAACGCTGACTTCTCTCGGGCCCGGGCCGTCTATAAGTTTGCAGACTCATCCCGGGTCCGCATTCCGCTCGAGTTTGTCGAGGTCGATAGCCTGCGAGCACTGATGGCCGACGGGGATTATGCCCAAGACAAGAGCAAGCCGACCTCGCCCGGGCGATACTCCACCTGGAACAGCGTCCTGTTGACCTACCCGAAGGTTGGTAAGGCGGCAGCCGATCCGGACAGCTTCCTGGTCTGCTACTATGCCAACGCCGAGAGGTTGGTCGCTGGTGGGGACTCGGTCGCGTTCAACCCGAAGTACATCGAGCCGTTGCTGGCCTGGGCGACCGCCAAGGGAGCTGCGGCCAGGAATAACTTCACCGATGCCGACTGGTACATGGCAGACTATAAGCGCCTGAAGGGCGAGATGGTCAAGCCGGCACAGGTAGAACTGGAGAGATAACGTGCGTCAATGGTTTGTAGTTTTCATATTGCTGCTGGCGGTGGCAACCCTGATCTCTGCCCCCATCGAGCAGGCGACCATCACCCACATGTCTCGAGGATTGAACACCGTTGCCAGTGACAGGAACACCCTCGAGGGCGAGGCCAGGGCCGCACACAACGTGAACCTGGACGAGATCGATGACGCCATCAAGAAGCGCCAGGGGTATGACAGCCTGTTCCGGCTTTACGGGATAGATTCGTTCCTGCATAACGGTATCTTCACCTACAAGCAGCAGGATGGCACCAGGTTCTTGATCCTGGCCAGCGACAGCGCCGGGGTCGACTATGGAAATATCTACGCCTCCCTCGCGAACACCGTCGACTTTAACTCGATCGACACCACCCTCATCCCCAGCAACTGGACAGGGCTCCTGGAGGCGTGCAGAGAATACGAAGTGGGAACCCTGCACCAGATCATAGAGGTTGTCGTCCCGCCGGGGAAGTGGGGGCTTGACCTCGACACCTGCCTCATCGATGTCCTCGTGGATAGTACCAGTACAGTCATCGCCACCGTTGACGAGTTTGTAACCGACATAAACAACTCCACCTGTGCCTCGTATATTACCGCCTCGAGGGTCGGCAACGACCTGATCATAGCCGAGGACAGCACCGGGCACCTCATTGGGCTATCTACCTACAACTCTGAGATGTGGGATGCGCCGATTACCTATGGCGGTGTGACCACCCCGGGGAACAGGATCGCGACCAGGTTTCCAACCCAGTTTGCTCCACGGTTTACGACCTACGACAACAAGCTCTATATCACGTCCTCTGTCGGGAAGGGCGTGGTTTGGGACGGCCGCCGGGCTCACTCATTTCCGCTCCGTGCACCTGGAGAGCTCGGGGTCGCTCCCTTAAGTACCAGTGGCAACCTGAAGGGGAGGTATCGGTATGCCATCAAGCTGGCGGCTCCGGAGGACTCTGTCACAGGACCGAACGACCACGACACCGTTCGAGCTAACGAGTTCAGCTATCTGACCACTCCGGTAATCGTCAACGATGCCAAGGTGCTACTCTACGACTTCCCGAAGATGACCCGAGATTCAATGCACCCCTACCTGGATGTCGCCGATTCGGCCACCTATGAGCTATGGCGGACGACCGGCGACGTTGGGCCGCTTGACCTGCTTGACAGTATCTGGAACACCGGGCAAACGCTTCACATAGGGGAGGGCGACTGGTTGACGGCCACAATCACCGACACGCTGGGGGACGACTCTCTCCGGGGGATGACCGGGGCTGAAGGGAGGGTTCTCGCTGATGATAAGTTCTATCCCATCTTTCTCGTAGATACGGCCGGTGGCCAGTTCAAAGAGTTCTCTAAACCCGGCGCCCCGGGGTGGGTCAAAGCTACCCACGCCAACCTGAGTGGAGACACTGGGATATGGCAGGGCGGCGCCCGGGACTGGACGAGCGTAGCCGGCTGGTCTTGGATCATCGTTCCAGTAGATACCATTGGGAAGGATGTCGGAGATACCGGCCGCAGCTTCAACATGTACCAGACTCAAGCCCCCGACGCCTACGCACTGGGCTGCGCCAACTGCACAGCGGCCGACAGTGTCGCGCTGGGCTTTATTCGAGACAGTACCGAGCATGTGACTCTTGCCCTACCAGAGTACAGTGGAGACGGGAACGTCCTGTACTGGGTCTACCGGGGTCCGATCGTCGCTGCTAAATACGACACGACCTACTTCCAGGAATGGAACTATATCATAGACCGATGGGTGAAGGGAGTGAACCGAGTGCACCACATAGGAGAAGATTTCTTCGTGGACGGCTATCGCCTGCTGGGGACATATGCCCCCGGCGACACCATCGTTGACAGCCTTCCCTATGACTCGCTGCTGAACCGTGCGGACTTCCGAAGGAACGCTGCCCCTCAGATACTGGAGCAACTGATAGCTTTCGACAACCGTCTCATAGGCTCCGATGGTTCCTACGTCTACGTCAGCGACGCTTCCGACTCGGGGGTGATCTTCGACGCCTTCCAAAAGTGGCCGATAAACCGCGACGACGGCGACGCTATCACCGTCCTCATGCCGCAGAAGGAGGTTGTTAAAATCGGTAAGAACCAGTCGGTCTATAATTTCTTCAAGACCAGCAACATCCCGCAGGTGTGGAGAGAATATGAGCTGGCCGGTAACTATGGTTGCGTTGCTCCCCTCTCTCACGAGGCGACCCCAGAGGGGGACATCTTCCTCTCTGAGGACGGGGTCCGGATCGAGAGGGAAGGCGCATACAAGAGCCGGAGCGTTATTCCGAACCTGATATCCAAGCAGCTTGCGGCGTTCAGGGATATGGACATCCTCACGAAGCGTGGGGCGATCTCAGCCTACTACGATCGGAAGTATTTCCTGTCGTTCCCCTCCCTCGACACGACCTGGGTGATGTTCCTGATCGACCCACCTGGTAGAGAGCCGCACTATGCTTGGGCAACCTCGAGCATAGTCTTCGCCGGCGCCACGATGTATCGGGCCGCCTTCGACCTGCGCGTCACCCTGGGAGACACCCTGTACTTCATCAAGCCGGGCAACCCCGGCGTCTTCCGCTATGAGACGAGCCCGTCCGACGGAGACCAGTCGATCACCTGGCTATGGCTTAGCGCGGGGCTCAACCAGGAAGATGGTCAGCTGCGAGAGGTGGAGGACGTTGTCCTTGACGTTGAGAGCAGCGATACCTCAGCCGCCAACCCGATAAAATTCATTATGTACGACGAGGGCGACTCGGCCGTTGGGGCTATTTACAACCTTGACGAGCCTGACACCTCGCGTTACTTTAGCTACAAGATCGCCCCTATGAGCTCCTCTCGTAAGTGGAGCATCCTACTCTGGGGGAATACCGTCATCCCTTACGGGATGGACCCGACGCAGATGCAGAACGATGTGACCATTCATGGGATCAGGACGAACCTGGTGCCGCGAGGGTTCCCGGTTTTCAAATAGGAGAAGATCATGCCCTACCCTTACGAGACAGCCTATCCAGAGAACAAGGCCCGGCCGCCGCAGGAGCAACCCGACCTGGTTCAACAGTTTCTACTCAGTGCCCTGAAGGCAGGTGGGCAGGAGGCGCCGGCAGTTCCAACCCCGGGCATGAGCCCGCTAACGGCCTTCGGTGTCGGCAGCGGCATCAACCTGGCCGGGGACCTGATCAGCCACATCTCCCAGGGTGGCAAGAGAGCCGGCGACAAAGGCCGGGCTATTCGCGATCGAGGTCGCCTCGAGAAACTGTATGACGAAGACGTTTTTGATCCGCTGGCCATCGATGCCGCCTCCCGCAACGCCATCTATGACGACGTGCGAGCCCTGGGGGGAAAGATCGATCAGGACATAGGCCTCGACACCGGGACCGGTCGAGGTGTCCTGTACGAGAAGATGATCACAACCAGGAGAAAAGCACTGGTTGACATGATGCTGAACGCGGCCCTGGCCAAGTCACAGAGAAAGACCGACATCGCCAGTACGCTGTTCCAGAACTCTCAGGCAACTCTCAGGGGGTGACCAGTGGCGACTAACGTAGGCGATGTTTTCGGTCAATCGATCTCTGCCTTCGGGGCGGGGTTCCCCGGCGCTATGCAGAAACAGCAGCAGAGCGAGATCGAAGGCTATGAGCGCGAGCTCGAGGCGCAGCAGCAACGATTTTCTCGAGCCTCGAAGATGTTCACCCTGGCCACGGTCGCTCGCGAGGCGGCGCTGAAAGAGAGAGCAGAAACCAGGGAGCAGTACCTCTTCGACCAGAAGCAGGGGACGTATGACCCTCGGGCCGGCAGCACCGACGAGGTGATCGCCCGGGTCCTCGAGTCGGGTGATCCGCAACAGGTCGACGATCTCATCGGCACTCTGGCCCAGATCGCCCAGGCCAAGGCGAGTGGTACGGCGACAAAGCCAGGGGAGACTCCGCCGAACGAGATCAAGAAATTCTACACCGACCTGGACAAGAGAGTTCAGAGTCGTGCCGGCCGAGAACAAAAGTACCTGGCTGACAAGGACAACTATCGCGCCAAATCGTCCGGGGTGGATAAGAGCGGGCGCCCCATCTACGTCCCTGGTGAGCAGGAGCTGGTGGCTCCCTTCTCGGAGCCGGAGGTTGATGCGGCCGGGCTCTATAAGCGAGACTATGCTCACTTCTGGCGCGGTGCCTATGGTGAGCGCGGGTCGGACTCCTTGCGGGCGCAGCTGGCGGTAGATATCCCAGCTCTGCGGACGTCGGAGACTGATACCATCCAGTTCACCCAGGGAGCCTTAGCTGGCATCGGCGCTCCTGGTGGAGTGCCCAGCTTCAACGAGCCGCAGTCGTACGCGCAAGGCAGGCAACAGTCGATTGAGGCCTGGGCGAAGAAGCTGCCCGGGTGGAAAGACTTGAGCGACGACGACAAGAAGGACTTACTGAAACTGATCGGTGAAAAAGTGAGGACTCTAAACAATGGCGACCTCCGGTGATAATCTTTAAACATCACAAGCGGAGCAGCGGCATAGCCGCTTCTGAGCTACTACAACAACTGCGAGCCGAACAGGCGCCACCGACGGTCAACGCCGGTGACCTACTGGCTGGCCTGCGGGCCGATGCTGGTATCAAGGAAGAGCCACGGGAAGCGGAGCCGATGAGCTTCGAAACACCCTACGAGCTTCGCCACTCGGGATCGCAGCCACTGACCAGCAAGCCAGGGGAATTCCTGTACGAGGCAGGAAGCACCGCCCAGGACCTGCTCGG